>JAQXMG010000087.1 GCA_029012525.1 bacterium | reverse complement strand
AAATTCATAATTGAAATTAATTTCAATATAAAGTACTTCTTCATTATTTTCTTTTTTTATCTCATATCTTTTTATCATAATAATTTCCATTATTTTTATTTCTGATAATATTATTTGAATAAAAAAATAATTATACAAAATAAAAAAATGTGTTTTTATGCACATTTTAAATTCTTATTTATTTTTAAATCTTTTTTTATACTCGTTATACAATTCTTTAAATCTAGTAAAGTGTACTATTTCTCTTTGTCTTAAAAATAATAATGGACCAACAATATCAGGATCATCTGTTAAATCAATTAAATTTTCATATACAGCTCTTGCTTTTTCTTCAGCAGCCATATCTTCTGATAAATCTGCTAAAGGATCACCAGTTGTTGCAAAGTATGCTGCTGTAAATGGAATTCCATTAGCATCTGTTGGAAATATAGATCTATTATGTTCTGCATAGTGTGGATCAAGTCCTTCTTTTTTCAACTCATCAATAGTAGCATCTTTTAATAATTGATATACCATAGTAGAAATCATTTCAACATGTCCCAATTCTTCTGTTCCAATATCAGTTAAAAGAGCTTTTCCTCTATCATCTGGCATAGTATATCTTTGATTCAAATAACGAAGGGCAGCTGCAAGTTCACCATTTGCTCCACCATATTGTGTTACTAAAACTTTTGCCATTTTAAGATTTTTTTTCTTTATATCAACAGGATAACTGAGTATTTTTTGATATCTAAACATTAGTTATTTACCTCCCATGGAAAAGCAGAATCCCAACCCCAAGGTGTTTTATTTAGAACATTACTATTTACCCCTAGTGCTCCATATTTGGTTTCATATTGATTAAACACATCTTGGTATTCTTTTAAAAATCTACTTCTTAAATTAATCATTTCAGTGTCATTAGGATTAATATCCAAGTATAAATTTAAATCATTTAAAGCAAAACTATACATTTGAACTTGATACATTAAGTATTCTTTTTCTGTTTTTGGATTTAAATCAACCGGTTTATAATTTTTATAAGGTTCATATAAATTATCAAAAAGATTTCCTCTTTCGAATCCAACAGATGGATTAGTATTATCTATTTTTTTATTTAAGGTGTTATTTTGATTGTTATTTGAATTAAATCCATAATTGTAATAATTATTCATAAAAATTCCTCCTAAAATATAGTATGAAATACCTAAAAAAAGGTTCAAATGTTTTAAAAATACTTGCCAAAATAACAAAAAAATGGTAGTATATAGTTACATGTTTTATGGCGATATTGGTGAAGTGGTTAACACGCTAGTCTGTGGAACTAGTATGCAAGAGTTCGATCCTCTTATATCGCCCCATTTAGAATATTACCCTTATTTTTAAAGGGTTTTTATTTTGGAAAATAATTTATGATTTAATTATAAGATTAATTATAGGATTTATTGAATTTTATTATTGCTTTTGTTATAATGTGTAGTGAAAGTTGAGGTTTATATAATGAAAAAAATATCTTTTGTTTTACTATCTATGGTACTTGTTTTAACTCTTACTGGATGTGGTAGCGATAAAATAACATCAAGTACTTGTACTACTACAAGTGATGGAGTAACTTATACTTATAAGTATAGTGCTACTAATGATGAAATTGACAAAATTGAAATGGTTTTGGTTTTTGATAATTCAACGTTTGGGGTAGATAGTCTTGATATATTAACTGCTGACCAAAAAGAACAAATAAAAACGAATATGTTAAATACCTTAGGACTTGATAGTTCAAATTATGAGGGATTTTCAGTTAATATTGATATTCAAGATAAAATGACTGTTACAGTCGTAGCAGATCTTACTACAGCGGATTCAGAAGTTTTAAATAAGATTGGATTAGATTTTTCTAATACAGATATGAGTTTAAAAAATGCTGTTAAAGATATGGAAGAAAGCGGAGCAGTTTGTGAGTAATTGATCTTTAGAGATTAGTATACTTGTAGGGTACTAATCTTTTTTGTTATAATTAACTTATGGAGGTTGTTATGATTAAATTTTTAACTATTTTTGTTGTAATTTTTGCTATATGTGGTTGTCAAAATGGTAATAAAGAAAGGACTTTAGATGAAATTTTATCTAGTGATTCTTATATAATAGTAGATGTAAGAACAAAAGAAGAATATAATAATTCTCATGTTGTTGGTTCTATAAATATACCATATGATGAAATAGATAATACTTTATTAGATAAAAATAAAACAATCATTGTTTATTGTCAAAGTGGAAATAGAAGTAAAATTGCATATGATAATTTAATTTCATTAGGATATGATGTATACGATTTAGGAGCATTTTCTTCTATTACGTTAGAAAAGGAATAAAAAAATTATTAAAGGAAGTATTAGTTATGAAAAAAATATTTAAGATATTATCTTCAAGGTTTTTTATTTCAGGAGTAATCATTTTATTACAATTTTTACAATTAATTATTGTTTTTAGTCTCTTATATCACTATTCAACAATAATTGCAATTTTAGCATATATATTTTATATTGGAGTGTTTTTATACATTATAAATAAATATGAAAGTCCAGAATTTAAATTGCCGTGGCTTATAATTGTGATTGTACTTTTTGTTATGGGTGCATTTATATTTATTATAGTATCTAGTAATAAAGCAAGCGAAAAAATAATTTCAAAATTTAAAAAAGATAAAGAAAAGCAAAAAACATATTTAAAGCAGGATAATACTTTAAATGATTTAAAAGATATAAATATGGATGCTTATCTACAAGCTAATTATATTAAAAATGCTACTTCATTACCATGTTATAAAAATACTAAAGTTTCTTACTATAAAATAGGTGAAGAATTTTATGATGATCTTTTAAAATCACTAAAACAAGCAAAAAGTTTTATATTCATGGAGTATTTTATTATAGAAGAAGGAAAAATGTGGAATTCAATTCATGAAATATTAAAAGAAAAAGTAAAAAATGGAGTAAAAGTTTATATAATATATGATGATTTTGGTTGTATGACAACACTTGATGAAAAATATTATAAAAAATTAGGTAAAGAAGGTATTAATTGTGTTTTATCAAATAAATTTAAAGCAATAATGTCAAAGATTCATAACAATAGAGATCATAGAAAAATAACGGTTGTTGATGGAAAAATTGGTTTCACTGGAGGTATAAATATTGCTGATAGATATATTAATGAAGAAGTAAAATATGGACATTGGAAAGATACAGCAGTAAAAATTGAAGGTGAAGCAGTAAAAAATTTGACATCACTATTTTTAGAAACATGGAATACTCAGAGTAACAATATGTTAAATTACGATGAATTTATTAATATAAAATATGAAATAATAGCAACAGAAGGTGTTGTTATGCCTTTTGGTGATGGTCCTGAAGAATTTTACAAAGAAAATGTTGGAAAAAATGTTTATTTAAATATGATTAATAGTGCTAAAAAGTATATTTACATTACAACTCCCTATCTAATATGTGATTATGAAATTTTAAATGCTTTATGTATAAGTGCAAAAAAAGGTGTTGATGTAAGAATTATTACTCCTCATATACCTGATAAAAAAACAGTATTTCTTATGACTAGATCAAATTATGAAAATTTAATAAAAAATGGAGTAAAAATTTATGAATACAAACCAGGTTTTATTCATGCAAAGAATTTTGTATGTGATGATATGTTTGCTGTTTGTGGAACAATAAATTTAGACTATCGTTCTTTAGTTCATCATTTTGAATGCGCTGTTTTTATGTATAATACAAAATCTATTAAAAAGATGAAAAAGGATTTTTTAGATACAGAAAAAATATCAATTGAAATGACTCTTGAAAAGTCAAAATTAAAAGGTTTTGATAGATTGATAGCAGAAGCATTGAAAGTTTTTTCTCCATTATTTTAAAGAGGGTTTTATGAAGAAGAATATATGGTTAATAATTGGCTTTATAATTTATATTTTATTATTGGTAGTAGATAGATTTGTATATAAATTACCTAATTATGTCTATATAATAACTTGTTTAATTGTAATTATTTTGATTATAGTTGGCTTAATAAATGATAAAAAAGATATTAACAAAAAAAGTTAATATCTTTTTCTACATAATTACATATTTTTTTAATCATAATAAAAATGGAGGAACTTTTATGATAGAAAATATAGAGATTTTACAAGACATTTATAGATTTTCAGAAATGGGTTATTATTCTACCAATAAAATGCTAAATAATATAAAACCATGTAAAAGCAAATTAAAATCAGTTCTTTATCAAGAAAAGAAAAAATACAAGGAATATAAAGAACAATGCGAATATTTACTTGAAGTTTATGATACAGAAGTAGAGAAAGTCAATTTTTTTACAAAATTAAGTAGTGGTTTAGAAATAAATGTAAAAGTAAGTTGTGATGATTTATCATGGGTTGCTAAGATACTTTTAAAATCAATAGACGAAAATATTTTAAAACTTAATAAAAAGCATCAAGAAATAGAAAATAAGTTAGATGAAAATGTTAATGATGTAATGAATAAATTTTTAGATTTTCAGCATCATGAAAAAGAAGTATTAAAAGAGTATATGTAGAAAATAGAGATTAAAATAAAATTTATTAATCTTTATTTTTTTTTAAATTTATGTTAATCTTGTAATTACGAAGAAAGGTAATAATTATGAGTGAAGAAGTATTAAAAAAAGTAAGTAATGAATTAAATATCAATTATAATGGAGTAAAAAATGTAATAAAGTTATTACAAGAAGATTGTACCATTCCATTTATTGCAAGATATAGAAAAGAAGTAACAGGAAATTTAAATGAAGATGAATTAAGAAAAATAGAATCTTTATATAAATATAATGTTAATTTAGAAGAGAGAAAATCATCTGTTATAAAATTAATTGATGAAAAAGGAATGTTAACTGATGAAATAAAAAATGCTGTTAATAACGCAACTAAATTAAGTGAAGTTGAAGATATTTATGTACCATTTAAAGAAAAGAAAAAAACTAAAGGAACAGAGGCAATAAAATTAGGTCTAGAACCACTTGCTAAACTTATTATGACATTTCCAAATAGTGGGTTAGAAATTGCAGATAAATTTTTAACAGATAAAGTAAAAACAAGAGAAGATGCAATAATTAATGCTGGTTATATAATTGCAGATACAATATCAGATAATCCAAAGTATCGTAAATGGATTAAAGATTATACGGTAAATAAAGGATATGTTGTTTCTAAAAAGAAAAAGGATGCCAAAGATGATTTAAGAACATATGAAAACTATTATGATTTCAAAGAAAAAGTAAATTCAATTAAAAGTTATCGTATTTTTGCTATAGCAAGAGCAGAAAAAGAAAAAGTGGTAAGTTATTCTATTGAAGCTGATAAAGATATTATTTTAAATTATTTAGAAAGACAAATAATTAAAGGTAAAGAATTTCCTTTAAAATCTTATGTCTTAAGTTTTATTGAAGATAGTTATAAAAGACTTATTAAACCACAAGTAGAAAGAAGTATAAAAAACGATTTATTTGATGCTGCTAGTAGTATTGGTATAGAAGAATTTGGTAATAATCTTGAGAATTTACTTTTAACTCCACCAATAAAAGAAAGAGTAGTAATGGGATTTGATCCAGCATTTAGAACAGGTTGTAAGCTTGCTATTGTTAATAAATTTGGTGATCTTTTAGATATTAGTGTTATTTATCCACATGAACCTAAAAAAGAAGTTGAAGAGGCAAAAAAAATTATGCTTGACTTGATAAAAAAATACGATGTAAAGATAATTTCAATAGGAAATGGTACAGCATCTCGTGAAAGTGAAGCATTTGTTTCAAATTTAATTAAAGAATATAATTTAGATGTAAAATATATTATTGTGAGTGAAGCAGGAGCTAGTGTTTATTCTGCAAGTGAAGTTGCAAAACGAGAATTTCCAGATTTTTCTGTTGAACAAAGAAGTGCAGTTTCAATTGCAAGAAGGCTTCAAGACGCTTTAAGTGAACTTGTTAAAATTGATCCGAAAAGTATTGGAGTTGGTCTTTATCAACATGACTTAAAACAAAAGGAATTAGAAGAACAACTTGATTTTATAGTAAGTAAGGTAGTTAATAAAGTTGGAGTAAATATTAATTCAGCATCAGAACAAATATTGCTTCGTATATCAGGGCTTGATAAAAAAATAGTTAAAGCAATTTTATCTTATCGTAAAAAACATGGTAAGATAAATTCTAGAAATGAGCTTTTAAATATAAAAGAAATGACGGATAAATCATTTGAACAAAGCGCAGGTTTTTTAAGGATATTAGATGGTATTAATCCTCTAGATAAAACCAATATTCACCCTGAAGATTATTTACTTGTTGATAAAATTTTAAATGATTATAATATCGATAAAACTTTGATTGGAAATCAAAAAATGACAGATTTAATATCTACAATAAACGATGATGAAGTTGTAAAAAAATATAATATTACTTTTGAAAAACTTAATATGATTAAAGATAATTTAATTAATGGTATAATTGATCCAAGAGATAGTTTAGAACAAGTAAAATTAAAAAGTGATATTTTAACAATTGATGATTTAGAAGAAGGTATGGAAATTGATGGAGTTGTAAGAAATGTTACTTCATTTGGAGCCTTTGTTGATATTGGCCTTCATGATGATGCTTTGATTCATATTTCTAAAATATCAAAAGATTTTATAAAACATCCAAGTGAATTTTTAAAAGTTGGCGATATTAAAACATTTTATGTTTGTAAGATAGAAAAAGAAAAACAAAGAGTATCATTATCTCTAATTAAAGAATAAAAAAATAGGACTTTTTCCTATTTTTTTTCTTGTTCTATAATGGCTGGTATTATTTGTAATTTTCTTGACACAACACCTTTTAAAAATTGAGCAGGTTTTAAATCTTTAAGATTAAATCCATTTTCTAGAATTGTTTTAGATGCTTCATTATAAAAAACATAAGATCCATTATTTAAAATATCTGTTACAAAAAAGGCAAGAACTTGATATCCATTATTTTTTGCAATATGATTTAGTAAATCTTGATATTCATTAGTATCTTTAATAAATAATTCTGGATCAGTTGTTGAAATTTGTCCGATTCCAATTTTACTATCATTAAATGGATAAGTTTTGAAATCTTGATAAATTAATTCTTCTTTAGTTTTTCCATCTATTGATGCACCTTTTTTCAACATCTCAAGTCCATAAGTTTTATAATCTATTTCTGCAATTTTAGCTAATTCATCTAGTGTTGTTCTATCTAAATCAGTTGTAGTAGGTGATGTTAAAAGCAGTGTGTCTGAAATTATACCAGAAGCCATAAGACCTGCGATTTCTCTAGGTATTTTAACATTATTTTCTTTATATATTTGATATATTATTGTATTACTACTACCAACAGTCATATTTCTAAAATTAATTGGCATTGATGTACCTATTGAACCTAAATTATGATGATCAACAATTTCTAAAATATCTGCTTCTTCAATGCCTTCAACACTTTGTCTATAAGAATTATGATCAACTAATATAACTTTTTTTCTTTTTTTTGTAGCAATATCAGCCATTTTTAAAAGTCCTAGACATTTATTATGTTTATTAACAACAGGATAGTAACTATATTTAGTTTTATTTGAAATAGAAATAAAATTATCAAGTGTTTCTGTTTCTTGAATAGATAGAATATTTTTATTAGTTAACATGCTAGATATAGTATTTGATAAATTTATTTTTTGGGCTGTTTCTATAGTTGACAGATTAGTTCTTATAATATTTACATTATTTTTTTTGGCAATAGCTAAATGTTTTTTCTTAATATCAGAGTTTCCAGTTAAAATAAGTAATTTAATTTTGCTATTTATTGCATATTCAATAATGCTATGTCTATCACCAACAATTAAAATATTATTATTATCAAGTTTTATATTATCCATAAAAGTAGTACTTTTATATGATGCCACTAAAGTTTTTCCTTTTATATCATCATTAAATTTTAAAAGTTCAGTTCCATTTATAGTTTTTAAAATATTATCATAGGTTGTATCTAAATTATTATCCTTATTGATAATTAAATATTTTGCAATATCTTTCATTGCCAATACACCTACAAAAGTGTTTTTTAAAGATACAACTGGTATTTTACTAATATCTTCTTCGATCATTTTATTATAAGCTTCAAGAATAGATTTATTTTCATCAATAAAATAGTTTTTTCTATAGTTTACATCTTTAATTTTTAATTTAACATCATTTAAAAACATTGGAGTATTTACATTAAAATAATCAAGTGCATATTTTGTTTCATTATTAATATTACTTAATATTGCAGGTATTGTTCTAAATCCTAATTGTCTTTTTAAATATGAAAGTGCTATAGCTCCACATACACTATCTGTATCTGGATTTCTATGACCAAAAACATAAATATTTTCCATAAATTTCATCCCCTCAAATTTATAACTTTGTTATTATACCACATTTTACCATAAAAATACAGAAATTTAAATAAATTTGTTATAAAATATTGCAATTTAAATATAAAAAGGGATAATTATTTTGCTTTTTTTCTATATAAATAAAAAATAAGCAAGATATTTTATTCTTACTTATTTTTTTCTTTATTATTTTTTTTCTTTTTATCTTTTAAATATAAAGTATTGACTAATTTAACCTTAACACCTTTATTACGAGCAAATTGTTTTTTTACTCCTTCAGGTAATTCTCTTTTATAAACTTTCATAATCTTCCTCCACGTATAAATTATATCATAAATTTTTATTCTTTCAATATTTTTCTTTATAAAATATAGTATAAATGTTATAATTTAGTTATAAATACAAGCTATATATTATAAAAGGGAGTAGTTATGAAAATAGGAATAGATATTGATGATACAATTTGTGATAATTTTAATATTATTTTACCATATATATGCAAATATTATGGATATAATATAAAAGATTTTGAAAATTTATATAGTAAAGATGATATGATAATATCCAAGTTACCTGATTATGATAAATTTGCTAGAAAATATTATCCAAAACTAATACCTAATTTACCACTTCTTAATGATGTTAAAGAAGTAATTGACAAATTAAAAGTTAATAATGAAATCATTTTTATAACATCAAGAAGTACATTGGGATTTGATAATTCATATAAAATAAGCTATGATTATTTGAAAAAAAATGAAATATATTTTGATAAATTAATTGTTGGTGCTACTAATAAATATGAAATTTGTAAAGAAAATAAGATAGATATTTTTATAGATAATAGTACTTATAATTGTAGTTGTGTTTCAAAAAATAGTAATATTGATGTATTATTATTTTCCAATAAATATAATAAAGATTGTAATGATTTTAAGATTGTCAAATCATGGCAAGAAATTTACGACTATATTTCAAATAAATATTTAATTTGATTTTATTTATAGATGTTGTTATAATAAATTACATTGAGGTAATTATGTTAAAAAAAATAAAAAAAATATTGATAATCGTTTTAGCATTTATGATTATATTGCTTTCTATAATATCATATTTTGCTTATATAAAATATAGTGATAAAAAATCACAACTTCTTAAGGAAGAGTTGCAAAGTAAAATTAGTATGGAAATAGCTATTCCTGATGAAAATAAAATCATGGATTGGGAAGCAACTGAAGATGGAATATCAGTTTTTAATGAAGTGGTTTTTGATGGCTTAACTATGAATGAACTAGCTAGTAAACTTGATAAATCATTAACTTCAACTTTGACAGGGACAGGAAAGATTTATGCAGAAACATCAATTAAATATGGAGTTGATCCATATCTTATGGTATCGATATCACTTTTAGAAACGGGTTGTAAATGGGGATGCAGTTATTTAACAAGAGAATGTAACAATGTTGGTGGAATGAAAGGTACACCAACATGTCCTGGTACAAGTTTTAGACAATTTGATTCTTTAGAAGAAGGTATTGAAGCATTTATAACAAATATTTCTAATAATTATTATAAAAAAGGGTTAACAAATGCAGAACTTATGGCTAATAAATATGCTAATGGAAGTACTACTTGGGCTACTAAAGTAAATAATTATTTTAATTCTGTAAAAGCAAAATAATGTTAAAAATTTTATTCACAATCTAATGTTATAATAATTAACATTTTTTTGTGCTAAAAAGTAAATAAATTTCTTTATTTTTATTAAAACAAATGGTATAATGACAATATAGATTATAAGATATAGAGATAATATTGCGACCATAAATTTTTGTAAGGAGGTTAAATAATGGAAAATGTAGGTAAACTTAAACTTACAAATACGGTAAAATTGTTAATGTATATAGGCGTTGCTTTGGTTTTAATTGGTGGTGCTTCTTTTGCGTATTTAAATTTTTTTATTGAAGGTGAAGAGACCAATTTAGTTAAGGCTGGATGTTTGGAAGTTAGTTTGACTGAAAAAAATAACCTAAATTTGACTAATCAAGCTCCAATGTCAGATGATGATGGAAAAGAAGGGATTCCTTATACTTTTACTCTAACTAATACTTGTGATTTAGAAGCTTATTATGAAACATCATTTAATATACTTACTACTTCAACGGAAGGTAATGAAGATAAAGTAAAGTTATATTTAACTGGTGATAATTATTTTGAACCTAGTTTAGTTAGTAGTTTTAGAATAGTGGAATTAATTGATAAACCTAGTGATGTTTCCACTAGCTATTTAATTGATTCTGGTTATTTGAAGCAAGGGCAAAGTAAGACATTTAACTTAAGAATGTGGATAGATTATGATGTCACAAGTTTTGATGGCAGTTTTGATTCTAGAGTAATTGTAACTTCTGTTGCAGATAAAGGACCAAGTTTTAAAGAACAGACAACAGGTTATCAAGTCTTTGGTAGAAATGGTATTACTAGTAGTACTTTGGTAAATCCAAATTATAGTTTAACATCACCAAATGGTACTAATCAAGAAAGTGGTTTATATAAAATTCAAGGTATAAATGGTGATTATACATACTATTTTAGAGGAAGTGTTGATAATTATTTTAAATTTGGTAAATATGAACAAGATACGAGTGTAACTTATAAAGATGCAAGTGGTTCTAATGTAACAGTAAATCATAGTGCTGGAGAAGATATTTTGTGGAGAATAGTAAGAATAAATGAAGATGGCAGTCTAAGACTTATTTTAGATGATTTTATTGGAACAAGTACATTTAGTAATGATACTAGTATTAAGTATTATGATGAAAGTCTTATAAAAACAACTGTTGATACTTGGTATGATACACACTTGAAAAATAATTATGAACAATATATTGTTAGTACTAATTTATGTTTAAATAAAACCTCTAAAGTAATAAATAGTGTAACTTATTATGATTCTTATATAAGAAATATTACAAATAATAACCCAAGTTTAAGTTGTGATTTAAGTGATATTTATGTAAGTAAAATTGGATTATTAAGTGCAGATGAGCTTGCTTTAGCAGGTAATGTATATAATACTAAAAATGTAAATAATTATTTATATAAAAATGTTAATGGTTGGTATACAATAAGTTCTGGAAGTTTGCCTAATAATGAACTTAATAATATAGTTTCAATGGCTAATAGTTCAATAGATGTTTCTGTTGTAACAGAAGAATTAGCAGTAAGACCAGTCATAAGTATTGGAAGCAATTATTTATTAAAAGGTGCTGGAACAAGTAGTAATCCATATGAGATAAGTGGTAAGATAAAAGATAGTGTTTTATTAACAATAGATACAAATGGTGGTACTTATGAAGGATTGGCATCTCCAAAATATAATTTGATTGAGGGAGAAAAAATGTTTCTAAGTACTCCTATAAAAGATGGTTATGAATTATCAGGATGGACTATTGTAAGTGGAGATGGTAGTATTTCTGGTAATGTATTTACAAGTGGAAAGACTGCTTCTGTAATTCAGGCAAATTGGGAAATTTCTGAAAGAACACTTACACTTAATTTAGATGGTGGAACAACAACTGATAATTCTACTATGAAAATAAAAAAAGGTGAATCTGTTACATTAGCAGTTCCTACAAAAACAAATTATACTTTTGCAGGTTGGAACGTTTCTGGTACAGATTTAACAACAACTGGAAATTCAATAACAATGGGACAAAACAATGCTACTGCAACAGCAAAATGGGTTCAAACAGTAACAACATTTGATTACACAGGAAGTGCTCCAACAACGCCTTATGTTGCTGTTCCTGGAACATATAAGCTTGAAGTTTGGGGTGGACAAGGAGGATATAGAAGTAGTTCAACATATGGAGGACTTGGTGGGTATGCAACTGGAGTGTTAGCAGTAACACAAGATACAAATCTTTATGTTTATGTTGGAGGTCGTGGCGGTAATGGAACTTCTGGTTGTGGCTCTACAATTTGTGCTGGTGGATTTAATGGCGGTGGTTACCGTTATAAATATTATGGTGGTGGCGGTGGAACCGATATAAGAATAAATAGCACTAGTCTTTATGCAAGAGTAATTGTTGCAGGTGGTGGTGGTTCCGATGGTGCAAGTAATAAAAAGGGTATGCAAGGGGGAGGAACAACTGGTGGAACATCAAGTGAAAACTATACTGCAAATAAAAACTATTGTGGAATAGGTGGAAATACAACTTATTCAGGATATTCTGCTTCATATACTGTAGCTACACAAGCAACATCTGGATTAAATAGTAATTCTTTATCATATTATGGTGGAGGATTTGGATTTGGTGGTGGTGGAGTCTACCTAAGTAGTGGTTATGGTGGTGCCGGTGGTGGCGGCTGGTATGGAGGCTCAGGAACAGTTCCAGATAGTTCTGGAGATGATGACCGTGGAGGTGGAGGAGGTTCTGGATATGTATATACTTCAAGTACTGCTTCACAATATCCATCAGGTTGTCTACTTAATTCAACACATTATTTATCAAGCACTTCGATGACATCAGGTTCTCGTTCTGGAAATGGAACTGCTACAATAACAGTTATTTCAATAAATTATTAAATAACATTTTAAAAGTCTAGTGATTTATGATGTGAACCTCATTTAGTAGACATCAAAAAAAAGACTAGGACATTAAAAAGAGAAAAGTGAACTATTACTTTTCTCTTTTTGTGTAAGTTTTTCTCTTTTATTTTTTCTTGCCTTTAATTCTATTTGTATTGTAAAATAATATCCAGTCTT
>JAQXMG010000086.1 GCA_029012525.1 bacterium | reverse complement strand
ACTGGAATGACATTTAAACAACTCTATGAAGAATTTTATGAGTATAAAAAGGATAAAGTTAAAACATCCACTTTAAGAACATATAGAGTTAATATTAAAGAATTAAGTGAATTCTATGAACTAAAGATTAAAGATATTAAGTTAGAACACTATATTGCTTGGAGAAAAAGAGTCGGTGCATTAGATCTAGCCGATAAAACTAAGAATGGATATTATAAGTTATTAAAAACTATTCTTAACTATGGAACTAAGTGGCATGATTTTAACTTCACTTCTATTTATAACAAAATGGAAAAGTTTAGTAACCCAAACAGACCACCAAAAGAAATGCAATTCTATACATGGGAAGAATTTAAACAATTCTTATCAGTAATAGATGATATTAAATGGAAAGCATTATTTGAAGTATTATACTTTTGTGGCCTTCGTAGAGGTGAATTAAGAGGTCTAAGCTGGGATAATATAGATTTCTTTAATAGAGAGCTCTCGGTGGTTAAAAATGTCGTTCAAGAAGGTGAAGGAGGCAAATGTTATGTTACCACTCCCAAAACTAGAACCAGTGTTAGAACATTACCAGTTCCAGAAAGAGTTATGAAAGATCTACATGAACTCTATTTAAGAGATAAAAAACAATATGGTTTTAATCAAAAATGGTTTGTATTCGGAGATAAAGAACCTTTATCAGCTCATATATTAAGACATCAGAAAAATAAATATACTCAAGAATCTGGTGTTAAACAAATAAGAATCCATGACTTTAGACACTCATGTGCTTCAGTTTTGATAAATAACGGTGCAAGCATAATGATCGTTGCAAAATACCTAGGTCATGCTAAGATTGATGAAACATTAAATACCTATTCTCACCTATTTAAAAATAAAATGGATGAGATAGTAAAAACTATGGATAATTTAAGTTAAAAAACTTTTACATTACCTAGTAGTTAATGTAAAAGTTAATGTAAAAGCATTTTTAAAATAATTAAAATCACGAAAACCCCTATAATCACAACAAAAATGAGAGTGATATTGTTTCATCACTCTCTTCAGGGGGTTTTGGTTGAATACTACTTTTACAATAACCGTAAAAGCAGTGCGGGTATATCCACCACGCATTTTAATCATAAAGTATTTTTCAAAAAATGTCAATTGGTTTTTTAGAATTTACATTAAAATTTATCCCTCTTGAATTGTTGAAATAATTTCATTTTTTAATTTCTTTAAACTTTCATCACTATTTGTTAAAAATTCCAATGAATCTTTTTTTGTCTGTAAAAGAATCTTATAATCTTCTTTTATATCTGCAATCTTAAATGTCATATCTCCACTTTGTTTTACTCCAAATAAATCACCATGTCCTCTTAATTTGAAATCTTCCTCACTTATCTCAAACCCATCATTAGTTTTAGTCATAACATCAAGTCTTTTGGTATCACTATCACTTATTAAAACGCACTTACTTTTTAAGTTACTTCTTCCTACTCTACCACGTAACTGATGAAGTGTTGAAAGTCCAAATCTATTGGCATCAAATATAACAATCATTGTCGTATTTGGAACATCTACTCCTACTTCAATTACTGTAGTACTAATTAAAATTTGGGTTTCGTTATTAACAAATTTTTCCATTATTTTATCTTTTTCAACTTGTCTTAATTTACCATGAATTATATCTATATTAAATTTTCCTTGAAAAGCAAGTTCCATTTTATCTTTTAGTTCATTAACTGTAGTTAAATCAGAATTCTCATTTTCTTCAATTAAAGGTGCAATAACATATATTTGATGATTATTTAAAAGTTCTTCATACATCATCTTTAAAACATCTTTTATTTCACTTGTACTTTTTAAAAATGTATCTATTTTTTTTCTACCACTTGGAAGTGTTTTAATTGTAGAAATATCCATATCACCATAAATTGTTAAAGCATAAGTTCTAGGAATTGGTGTTGCACTCATATATAAAATATCAGGTGTAACTCCTTTGTTTTGAAGACATGTTCTTTGAAGAACTCCAAAACGATGTTGTTCATCAGTTACTACAAGTCCTAAATTTTTATAAGTTACTCCTTCTTGAATTAAAGCATGAGTACCAATAATAATATCAATCTCTCCATTTTCTAGTCTTTTGTAAATTTCATCTTTTTTAGCTTTAGTAATAGATCCTGTTAATAATTCTATCTTTATATTAGTACCTTTTAATAAATTTTTTATATTATTATAATGCTGATTAGCAAGTATTTCTGTTGGTGCCATTAAAGCAGTTGTATAGCCACTTAAAACGCAAGCGTACATAGCTAAAATTGCAATAATTGTTTTACCACTTCCTACATCACCTTGTAGTAATCTATTCATTCTATTTGATGAACTTAAATCATCTAATATTTCAGTTAAAACTTTATCCTGATCTTCTGTCAATTTAAAAGGAAGAGTACTAATTAACTTATCTAATGCCTCATAATTTATTGTTTTAGCAATACCATTTTCCCTTGTTTTATTTTTTAATTTTAGATAATTAATCTTTGTCATAAAGCAAAATAATTCTTCATATTTTAGTCTTATTCTCGCCTCTTTTAATTTATCGTAAGAAGGTGGATTATGAACAATATTTAATGCTGTTTTTTTATTTAAAAAATTATATTTTTCAATCAGATACTTTGGAATATAATCTTCCAAATCATTACCATAATCCATTAAAGCATTATTAATTAGTGAACTTAGTGTTTTAGAATTTAATCCCACTGTCCCATGATAAACAGGTTCTATTCTTTCTCCTTTTGGTAAAAGACCAACTCTTATTTCTGATGCTACAATAATATTTTTTTGTTTTTCAAATTTACCAAATACAGTAATAGATGTTCCAACTTCTAAACTTTTCTTTAAAAATGCTCTATTAAAAATAGAAACACCAACAATATTACCATCACTTGTTGTAAGTCTAAAATTCATTTTATTTAAATTATTTTTAAGTCTTATTAAAATAGGAATTGAATCAACTTTACCATCAATTATTACTTTGTCTTCTTCATTACAAGATTTTAAGTCACTTCTTTTTATTAAATCATATCTATAAGGAAAGTGAGTTGTCAAGTCAAGAACAGAATATATATTTAATTTATTTAAAAGCATAACTGTCTTTGGTCCAATTTTTTTCACCTTACTAATATCTATCAAGTATATCACGTCCTTTTTACTTCAGATTATACCATATTTAAACATTTTTTTAAAGCATAAATTTTAATTTAAAGAAGAGTTTTACTAATAATAAATTTAAAAAGTTTTACATCAAAAAAATGCTTTATTAAAGCACTTTTTATTTATTATCTTCTTCAGGAATAGTTACTTGTTCTTGTTTTGTTTCAAATATTTCTTGATTCTGTTTTTTGTTGTTTAAAACAAGTTTTGAAGTTTTTAAATTAACATCTTGACTTATAATTTGATCTTGTTTAGGTTTAAATATTTTCTTTCTAAATAAGAATAATAATAAAAGTATTACGATAACAAGAGCAATAGATATATATATAAATATAGTTTTAGCATCTTGATCTTTTTCGATATTAATTGTATATAATCTAACACTTTTATCTTCACTTGTTACTCTAATGATTATTTTACTACCATTTTTTAAGGCATTATTTCCTTCAATTTGAACTACTGAATTAGCATCTTCTGGAGTATAGCTAATTGTTAATCTATTTTCATTATTAATTTTTATAGTATAGTTAGTAATATCTTTGTTAAAATCAATTGGATAATTATTGATTAAAAGTTCACTTAAATAATTATTACTTGATAAAGTTCTTCCTTCTTCTAATCTATTAATAGTAATTTTATAACTTAAAACTGCTCCGTTTTCTGCTATAACATTAATAGTAAAAACATTTTCTCCGATTATCAATGATTTGTTTCCAATAACTTCAACTTTTGCTTTAATATCTTCTGGTACAGCAATTATTTCTGTTTCTAAAACATTGTATAAAACGTTAGCATTATATTCATATACATTTTTATCAAAGTTAATTTCTACATCTTTTAACTTTAAAGCTTTTAAAAAATTATTAGAACTCTTTTCACTTTTTGTTATATTAAGCGTATATGTTTTCGTAGACCCATTTTCTGATTTTACTTTAATTTGAAAAGTATTAAGTCCATCCTGAATTTCAACTGTTCTAGGACCATATCCTTCTACATAAGTTGATGAATCTACTTCCTTAGTTGCTTCAATATCCAGAGTTTTAACATCATTTGATACACTGACATTATAAGTTAAATTATTTTTATTAAAGCTTGGTGATAAAACACCTTCACTTACTTTTAGCTCTTTTAAATTATTATTAGTACTTCTTTGATCAATTCTTTCTATATTTAAAGTATAAGTACCTATTGATCCATTTTGTGCAACAACAATAATTTGAATAGTATTATGACCATAATTTAAAGAAAAAGTTCCTGGTCCATACCCAGATTTAAATACTGAATTAGTATCCATTGGAATAGCACTAACAGTAACAGAATCTTTAGTAGTCGATAAATTATAGGTATATGTTTTAGAAGAAAATGAAAAATCAATTCCTGATACTGTTAAACTTTTTAAGTAATAATTACTTGATAAAATTTTTATAGTATAACTTGATTCTTCATCTAAATCATATCCTCTTACTTTTATTTCTTTTGTACCATAATTAACATTACTATTAACACTAAAAGTTAAAGTAGCAATATTTAATGTTGTAGTAAGGCCTTGACCTTGTTCATAATTTGAATTTGTAAGATCAATTATTGAATTAGAATTACTAGTCCAGTTTGATGCTGGTGTTATTTTAGTTAAAGTAAAATCAGCAGGATAATCTATTGCAGTTTTAAATGATGTTATAGAAGTACCAGATTCTGGTGTTACAGATACATCACATGTGAAGCTATTACCTGCTATTACTTCTTGTTTAGTACAAGAAATATTTGATGTTACTTTAGCAGAAACAACCATTGGACATAGGAATAAAATAAATAATAACAAAATTTTTTTAATAAAATTCATAAGTTTTACACTCCTTTTTACTCTATTACAATATATCATAAATTTAATTTTCTTTCAATAATTTTAAAATACAAATTTTTTAAATAAATTTCACAAAATAGGTTGACTTTTTAGGCAAAAATGATTATTATATAAATCACCAATTCGGTTTTAGGCGAATTGGATGCTAGTATCACACTAGCCAACCCCTTTTTATTCTTTTTATTGAAGTCGTTCCTCAGGGGGGTACGACTTCTTTTATTTAACAAAAAAACTTTAGTTATTAATTTAGCTAAAGTTTTTATTTTTTTCTAACTAAAGAATCCATTTTTTTAAACTCTTTTTCTAAAATATCATACATATAATAATTATTATCAATATTGAAATCTATTGTTCTAAAAAAGTTTTTTCTTCTATTTACATAAAATGATTTCATAAAACGACTCTTTTGTTCATCTAAATTACAATTATTTAACAAATTAAGACTACAGCAAAGTCCAATTAGATAACAATAATCAATTTCAATTTTCAAAGTTTTTAATATATCATTAAAATAATTATTAAAATTATCTTCTAAATCAATATTAAAATCATCTTTCATTTTACAGATAATGTTTTCTTTAGTAGGTCTTATTTCACTTAATGATTTTATAATAGCAATATTTCTTATATCAGTTTTAAATCTATTTAAACTATTGTATTTAGAATATAAAAACATATTATCTTTAGTTTTATTATACATAAAATTATCACTATATAATTCCATAAATATAGAATTAAACTCTGTTAAATCGGGATTAATATTATAATAAAACTCACCATTTGTCATGGTATTAATGCTATGTGTTAATTCATGATTATATGATGATGTTCTTGAAGATATTATATGTTTTGGATAGTAAACAAATCCTTTTTTATTATATAAATCAACATAACAACAAGGTCCATCCAAAAAGACATCATTACTTATTTTAACTAATTTATTATCATAAATATAATCTAAATACTTTTTAAATTCTTCTGAAACATCTGTAAAAATTTCATAAGATAATTTATATAATTCATCATCTGTTGTTTTATCATCTATATTAAAATCAGCAACATTAGGTATTTTTAAACCATCAACTAAATTGATAAGATTATTACTAAATTTATTAGGTAAATCATCTATTAATTTTTTATAAGCTATTACTTCTTCTTTTATTATTTTTAAGATTTCTTTATCATTAAATGATATTTCTTCAAAAGAATCATCATCTAAATTACCAATTAAAAATTTGTTATATGTATCAATTAAAATTAAATTTTCTAAATCATTATAACCTAAATTTTCAAGATTATTTTTACACGTCTTAACTATATCTTTATCCCAATCTAGCCTCATAAAAAAATTTCTTCCTTATCTATTTTTATTTTTTTCTAAATTCCTTACCATTTTTTTTATTTCGGTATCTTTTTCAATAAATAAATTTGTATAAATATATGGATCAGTATAATCAAAATCGATTGTTTTTAAAAACTCTTCATAAGTACTAAAATTATTAAAAACAGAATCAACAAACATCTTTTTCATATCAT
>JAQXMG010000085.1 GCA_029012525.1 bacterium | reverse complement strand
TTTGCAATATATTTTTTTATTTTTTTATACTGAATATCCTTTGTAAATTTTTCTAATGCTTTATTTATAAAATTATCACTAATATCATGCTTTTGTAATTCTTTTTTTATTTTCAAAGGACCAATATTTTTTAGATTTATTGAATCAGCAACATAATAAACACAAAATAATTCATCATTAATATATCCTTCAACTTTTAATTTTTCTATTATATTATCAATGTGTTTTCTATCCGTATTATTTTTTTCAAGATAAGTTTTAACCTCTTTTTCACTTCTTATTCTAAATTTAATATAATTTAAAACTTTATAATATGATTCATAATAATTATTCTCATTTAAAAAAATATTTAGTTCTTCTTCGGTTATTTCTTTTTTTGATAAAATATTATGTTTTATAATAATATCTTCATAAATCACATAATAATTATTATCTATATAAACTTTATATTTTCCCCCATTTAAATATTTATATTTTTCTATTTTCATAAAAATTACCACCCTTTACATTTATTATAAAACAAAATTTGTAAAATTTAAAAATAAATGTTAATATAATGTTAGAAAGGAGTGTATTTTATATGTATGATTTAGGTTATGGAGATTACTACCAAAGTAGTGCAACACCAGGTGTTGCTTCAATTGTTTGGGCTGTTCTAGCAATTGTTCTAGCAATTATCGGAGGACTTCTTGTTTATTTCTTATTTTTAAATTCAAAAAAAGATATGAAATTAAATGGTTTTCTAAAATGGCTTAAAGATTTTCTAAATTTCAAAACTATGATTTTAGAAGTTATTTTAAAAATCTTATATTTAATCAGTACCATTTATGTTATTTTACTTTCATTTAGTTTTATTTCAAGTAGTTTCCTTACTTTCTTATTTATTTTAGTCTTTGGTCCAATCCTAGTTAGAGTAATTTATGAAAGTTCATTAATGTTTATTATGATTTGGAAAAATACTTCAGAAATAAACAAAAATACTAAAAAATAAAACTTCAGTTAATTACTGAAGTTTTATTTTTCCCTTTTCTTCCTTTTCAGTTGTAATTTTAATAAGGCCATCTGCAATTTCTTCAAGTGCTCTTCCAATATTTTTAGTGGATACATATTCGCTTTCTTTTTTTTGTAAATAACCAGTCTTGGTCATTTCATCGCTTCTTTTAGCAACAATATGTACAAGGCGATATTTGGAATCAACTAGGTTTAATAATTTATCAATTGACGGATAAATCATTTTTATCACACTCCCCATCTTAAGTGTAAACTAAAAGATTTTTATTTACAAGCAATTAGACAAATGTTGACATTTTTTTACAAATTTAATTTTATTTAATTAAAGATCTTAATCCTCTTAAAATTTCAACCATTGCCCATGTATCTTGTCTACAATATATTTTTAAATTTTCCATAACTTTTGCTTTTTCTTCAAAACTAAATTTATCATACATAGAATAAGATACTAATGCTTCATTACCATTTTGAATATCTAAACTACCATATGTTAAATCAGTAAAAAGTGGTAATGTTTTTTTTATTGAATAACTTCCACTTTGTTTAGGATTATAATAATTTATAGTTTTTGCTTTTTCTACAAATCCTAATTTTTTAGAAATTTCCTCATTATTTTTAATAATATATAAAAGATCATAACCCATATTTTTTATTCTTAATAAATCTTTTTTATATTTAGGAAAAATATTTGCTAATTCTTCTATTCTTGACTTTTCAAAGGAAACATTTTGAGCAAGAAGTGTTCCATCTTCTTTTATATAAGAAACTAAAGCTTTAACTAGTTCTTCTCTTTCATCAAATAATGTCTTTGCTAAAAAGATATAATTGTCTTTTTCAAAATCACAAACTCCTGGAGCACGTTCAATATGAAGCGAAAATTCAAAGCAAGACTGACTATATGGTTTTTCTCCAAAAAATCTAGGCATAGGACAAGGAAATGTTTCAAAATCCAAATGATAAATGGGATACTTTAAATCATCTAAAAAAGCTTTTATTTTTTCTTTATCAATATATACTTTATTATTATCATAACAATCTCTTTGAATAAGATGATTCTCATTAGTTAAAAATTCAAGTGGTACATCATCAAATTTTAAATAACCATTATTTATTAAATCATACTTATCATAAGAATTACCTTTCTTATCTTTAAAAGTTCTAAAATTCAAATAATTAAAACTAGCATCATGTTCTGGAACATCTTTAAAACAAATATTTTTATAAATACATTCACAAGGTTCATTCAAAAAGCAATAACATCCTACTTTACAATTTGTTTCTTCATTTTTTAAATTAGTTTCTAAATTAATTCTTTCCTTTTCGATTAAATCTTGATACTTTAAAGTTATATCATTAAAATCAAATAAAGAAATTACATTTTCATCATTGATTTTTCTATATATTCTTTTACCATTTTCCATATAGCCATCATAAATATAAGAAGAATTTAAAACTGCCAAATAATAATTTACCTTTTTTATAACATTTTTATCATGAGAGATTATATATCTTTGAACTGCTAAATCATAAATATATTTTCCAACAGATGTAAAACGATTTAATAATTTCTTAATTTTTTCATCATAACTTTTTTTAATTTCACTATCTATACTTACACAAGGACTTATTTTATAAATGTCATCATTTTTAACAAATAAAGGAAACTTTATATCACCTCTTTTGCCATAAGTCATATTAATATATTTATTAGATGTTGTTGCTTTTACTTCAACAATATTAATACAAGACTCTTGTTCATTATAGATATCAACATAACAAAGATATTTAATACCATTTAAAGTAAAGTTAAAACTTTTTTGATTATAAGTGTTCTTACTAAAAATAGATTTTCCTTTAAAAATATCATTTGCAACTTTACCAGCTTCAATTTCTACTTCCTTATAATAATCCATCATTGCTTCAAGTTTAGTAGGAATCTTGGCATCAGAATCTAATTCTTCTAAAACTTCCTTTATTTGTTCTTGTTTTTCTTCTTCCTGATATTCTTCATAAGTTATATCTTTTTCTAAATCACAATCATTTATTTTTTCAAATTTAACATAATTATTACATCTTGTGTAATTAATAAATTTCGTTTTTGTTACAGCCATAAAATACCTACTTTAATTTAAATACTTTTAGAATATCGTTATATAATTCTTCTGTTTTAAAGGTTAAATCATATTTTTTAGTTAAACAAATAAGATACAAAGCTGATAAAAATTCTTTTGGAAATAAAAGTGCAATATTATATAATTCTTTTTTTATTTTTTCTATATCATTGTTTTGACATTTGTTATAAATATAACTTACTAAAAATTTCCCTGTTAAATTTTTATTTATTTTAATATATGATAGTTCATCTATTTTTCTTATTAACATTCTATTATAAGTATTTATATTATAAATTTTTTCTTTAGGAAGTTCTAAAATTTCACCCAAATATTCAATAGCTTCGTTAATTTCTTCTTTAATACTTTTTTTATTAGAAATAGAATTAAATAATTTTTTAAATTTTCCTATTTTAAATATTTCTAAAATAGAATTATTATTCATCAAAATTTCTTTTATTATATTTAAATAATTAGCTTCAATGTATTTATAATTTAAATCTAAATTACCATATTTAAAGGTATAATTTTTCCCATCAAGCTTACCAAAATGTTTCATAGCATCATTATAACCAAGCTTCATATTTGTTATGGCTTGTTTTTTGGAAAATGAAAGAGTAAACTTTTGATCATTAGACATTTTTATTACATCGACTTTAACTTTTTTATCTTTTGGAGGTCTAGCATAACCAATGGTATTTAAATTAACTGCTACAATTTCAGTTGCTCCCATATCAATAGCTAAATTAACTGGCATATTATCATAAAATCCACCATCAATAAATTGTTCTCCATCTATTTTTTTTGTTTCAACAAAAGGATAACAGATACAAGAAGCTCCAATATAATCTACTAGTTTTCCATAAGGAATTTGATCTTTAGTAATACATTTTTGTTTTCTTTTTGTAAGAGAAACTGTAATAAGTCCATAATCAATTTTAGATTTTCTTATTTTTTTCTCGTCTATTACCTTATTTAAATAAGCTGTTGCTCTATCAAAAGACATACCACCATTAAAAACTTGTTTTACAAGTCCTTTATAATCAGATACAGTTAAATTGCCACCTATATCATAGTCAAATAAATCACCAGTTGTAATTGTCTTCCACATTCTTTTTGCAAGTTTATAAGATCCTTGAACATATAAAGCTCCATTTATCGAACCAATTGAAACCCCTGTTACAATATCAAATTTCATATGTAACTTATTTAATGCTTTAATTACACCAATTTGATAAGAACCTTTAGCACCGCCACCACCTAAAACTAATGCTTTTTTCATATACCTCACCCACCATTATTTTACTAAATTGTTAAGTCAAAAACAAGTTTATTTTAAGATTAAAGCAATGTCATCAAAATAAATTATTGAATCATTAACATGAAGGCATTTTTTGTTATAATCTATTTTTTTTAAAATTCCATAAACTTCTTTAACTTCTAAGATATCAAAATATTTTATATGAATATTTTTACCATTTTTTAAGCTTTTTATTTTGGATAAAATATGATTTTTTTTATCTTCTTTTTTTGTTATATAATCATTAATATTTAAAGCATCAAAAGATAAAAACATCTTTGCTCTGTCATTCATTATGTCCTCCGATTAAACTATTTCTTTTTTTAGCAGTTGCACCTTCTAAATAACTTACTCCTCTTAAAATAGAATTTTTACCATATTTATCTTTTATTTCATTTATCGTTTTTTCCAGAAATTCATCTTGTTTTTCTTCAATGTAACAATTAAAAATATCAAGTTGCTCATATTCTTTTTTAGATAAATTACCTAAATAAATACCTATTTTTCTTATAAAATAATCTTCTTGTACTCTATAATCATATTCTTCTAAAACATTATTTAAAATAGTTCTATAACTATTAGTTTTTTTCTTTAGTTTTTTAGTAAAATTAAGTGGTTTTTCTAGTGAAGAATATCCAATAAAAATGCCAAAAGAATCTGTATATAAATTTTTTTCTACCAATCTTAAAACAATGTTATCAACCATCTCAATTAGTACTTTTCTAGCATCTAAATAATTATAATCTTTAGGTAGAATTTGACTATTAGAAATAGATTTTTGTTTAGGAACATAGTTTTTTAAATCATTTATCATAAGAGGTTCAATACCTTTTGAATGATCTATTAAGTATTTAGCATTAACACCAAATTCTTTATAAAGTTTTTT
>JAQXMG010000084.1 GCA_029012525.1 bacterium | reverse complement strand
GATATATATATGTGATAAAGAACTTGATACACCAAAATTAGTTACTACAAAAGATGTTGATGAAATAATAATATTACATGATGTTTACTTTATTACTGGAGCAAATAAAATAAGAGATGAAATATGCGAAATGATAAAAGGAGAAGAAAAACATGAAAATTGAAATATTATATAAAGAAGCATGTAACTTATATGGTGATACTTATAATAATATATATATTAAAAAGTGTTTTCCCAAAGCTACTATATATGAAACACATTTAAATGATACACCAAAATTTATTAATGAAGATATTTCTCTTATTTATATTGGATCAGCAACAGAAACTATGCAAAAAGTTATAATAGAAAAACTTATGCCATATAAGGATAGATTAAAAGAAATGATTGATAATAACAAAATAATTATTGCTACAGGAAATTCTTTTGAAATATTTGGTAAGTATATTTTAGATAATGAAGAAAAAATAACATGTCTTAATATATTCGATTACTATGCAAAAAGAAACATGCAAAAGCGTCATAATTCCCTATTTTTAGGTGAATTTAATGGTTTTAAGATTGTTGGACATAAAAGTCAATTTTCTTTTATATATGGCGTTAAATCTAGCTTTATTAAGATTCTTAGAGGAATTGGCAATAATCCTGATGATGAATATGAAGGATATCGCTTTAACAATTTTTTTGGGACATATTTAGTTGGACCATTCTTAGTATTTAATCCTTATTTTATGAAACATATTAAAAAGATTTTAAATGATAATTCAAAATTGCCATTTGAAGAAGAAACAATAGATGCTTATAATTATAGATTGAAAGAATTTGAAGATCCAAAAACTAGCATGATTTCAAAACATTAATCAACAATACTTGACATTGTTTACAAAAATGGTAAAATTATAATGTACGGAGGTTTTATTTATGAAAGATGTAAATAGAATTATTAGCGAGTGCAATTTATCAAAGGTTAAAGTTGCAAGATATTTAGGCGTTTCTAGACAAATGCTTTACAATTATTTAGGATTTGATGAAATTTCAGAATTACCTAATGATAAAAAAAATAAGTTATTTAAATTATTTGGAGTAGAAAGTGAAGTTGAGTTAAAAAATTTAATTATTGATAGTAAATTTACAGAAAAAGTAAATGCTAGATTAAATGAAGGGTTATTAGATAGTTTTAAAGAGAATAGCTTTAATGATTTGAAAGGATTAAGTAAAAAAGATCAAGAACTTTTATCTGACATCTTTAATCTTTTAAAAGATAAACTTACTGATGATAATAAAGATGAATGTTCTTACAATACAATAAAGTATTTGTATTATTATCTTCAAACAATGGAACAAGTTCCAGAATTAAAATATATTTTAGCTTATTTTACTAAATATAATGGTTTTATTCCTGTAGGTGAATATATATACGATGAAGATAAACAATATACCTTTGAGGGAATATTGTATTCTGCAATGATGCTATATTCAAATGGTAATGCATCACGTAGCAAGGTTTCTGAATCACATAAAAAATTTGAAATGGATATTGAATCAAAAAAAGAAGAAAAACTTAGCAGAACTGAAGAACTTAATTCTTTTAAACAAATAGCACTTCAAGAACTTGGTTATAATTCAATTAATGAATCAAATGCAAAAGAGGTATTTGAAAAAATTGCAGAAATTATGTCCAGAAAATTTTAAGATATTTATAATAAATAGGGTAGTGACTACTCTATTTTTTCTTTTAAAAATACATTTTATTTGATATACTTATAATAGGTGGTAGGCTGTGTTAGATGTATTTTATAAAAAATTAAAAAACAATGAATATATTTCAAATATTTTATATGAAAATATTTTTTTGTCATATCCAGATAAAATACCTAGTGATTTTAATATCGACGAATACAATAATAATGTATTAGAAAAAAAATATATAGAATATTATGATTACTTTTTAAATATGTATAAAAATATTGATGATAAGATAAAACTAGACAAAGATCAAATAAAGGCTATTTTAGCTGAAGAAGATTACTCTCTTATAATAGCTGGAGCAGGTACTGGAAAAACAACAACAGTAACATCACTTGTTAAATATTTGGTTGATATAAAACATATAGAACCAGAAAAAATTGTTGTAATTTCATATACAAAAAAAGCAACTCAAGAACTTGAAAAAAGAATACAACTAGATTTTAATATACCTGCATCTATTACGACATTTCACTCTCTTGGAATGATGTATATTAGAAAAATATTTTCTGATAGAAAGTGTTTAATTGTCGATGAAAATTATAGAAGAAAAATATTTATGGAATATTTTGAAGATAAACTTTTTAAAGATAAAAATAAAATTAAAGAAATATTAGATATCTTTCCTATGCCTGATAATAAAAATGAAATGTTTACCGATTTTTTTAAGGAAAATTATAATGAATATGAAGACTATGAAACATTATTTAAAGCTTATAAAAAAGATAAAAGAAATAAAATTGTGGATCTAAAACAAGAAGTTGATTCAAGAATTGATAAATTATTAAACAATGATGATTGTATTCTTACAATTAATCATGAAATAGTAAAATCTAAAGGTGAAGCATTAATTGCAAATTTCTTATATTGCAATAATATTCCATATAAATACGAAAAAGTTTACAAAGATATAATGGAAGACAGAAGAATTTACAAGCCAGATTTTACCCTTGATTTAGGTGGTGATGAAGTTTATCTTGAATATTTTGGTTTATCTGATTATAAAGCAAATGAATTATCTAGATATAATAAGATAAGAAAAATAAAAGAGGATTATCATAAAACACATCATACTAGATTTATTTCTTTGGGGTGTGATAAAAATAAAAATATTATTACTGAGTTAAAAAATCATTTAATAAATATGGGATTTAAATTAGTTCCAAAATCATATGAAGAGATATTTGATAGATTACTTGATAATAAAAAATCATCTCTAGTATATGGTTTTAGAGATTTTATGTATAATAATATTGAAGTAATAAAAACATCTATAAATAGACAAAATTATCTTAAAATTGTAAATAATTATATAAATACACTAAAAGATAATGATAAAATTATTGCAGAAAAACAATTTTACTATATTAATGATTTCTATCTATATTATCAAAAAAAATTATATGGTGGCAATAGTTATAAATTTGATTTTAGTGATATGATTTATTATGCCAATAAATATATTGAAAATATTCCTAAAG
>JAQXMG010000083.1 GCA_029012525.1 bacterium | reverse complement strand
GTTCCGTATTTTCTTAAGTTTATAAACCAAGAAATTGGTTCTTTATTTACTCCCATTTGTTCTATTCTTTCAATTAGTTTATTATAATCTGCCTCACGTTCTGAACCTCCCATAAGTTCACCTGCTCCAGGAACTTCAAGATCAACTGCTGCAACAGTTTTACCATCTACATTAGTTTTCATATACCATGCTTTAATATCTTTAGGCCAATTAGTTATAAATACTGGACCATCAAAATATTCTGTTATATATTTTTCATGTTCTTTGGCAATATCTTCTTCATAAGAAGGTTTAAATTCCCATTTTACAGGTGCTTCATTTAAAATATCAATAACATCATGATGAGATATTCTTGTAAATTTAGAATTAACAAGTTTCTTTAGTTTTTCAATTAAACCATTTTGAACAAAGTTATCTAAAAATTCTAATTCATTCATACAATTTTTTAAAACATAATCTACGATAAACTTTAGAAATTCTTCTTCTATATCCATAAGTCCATTTAAATCACAAAAAGCAATTTCTGGTTCTATCATCCAAAATTCATTGGCATGTGTTTTAGTATTAGAGTTTTCAGTTCTAAAAGTTGGTCCAAAAGTATATATCTTTTTAAATGCAGTAGCAAATGCTTCACCATGAAGTTGACCTGTTCCAGTTATATAAGCTTTTTTACCAAATAAATCTTTTGACATATCAGCTTTACCATTTTTCTTTGGTATGTTATCAAAATCAAGTGTTGTAATTTTAAACATTTGATCAGACCCTTCACAATCTGTTGTTGTTATAAGTGGTGTGTTTACATAAACATAACCTCTTTCTTGAAAATAGGTATGAATTGCCATTGCTGCAACACTTCTTATTCTAAAAACTGCTTGAAAAGTATTAGTTCTAGGTCTTAAATATGCTTGTTCTCTTAAAAATTCGTATGAATGTCTTTTTGGTTGCATTGGATAATCTTCAGGGCAATCACCAAGCAAAATAATATCTTTTACTTGCACTTCAAAATTTTGTCCCTTTCCAACTGATGATACAACAACACCATTTACTTCAATTGCAGAACCAATATGATATTTTTGGATTTCATCAAAATTTTTTAATTTGTTATCATAAACAAGTTGAACATGTTTAAAATAAGTACCATCAGAAAAATCAATAAAACCAAATTCTTTTTGTTTTCTATGATTTCTAATCCATCCTTTTAAAGTAATTGTTTTTCCAATATAATCATTAATATTTTCATAAAGTGTTTTAATATCCATAAAAATCCTCCTTTAAAATAAAAAGATGGCCCCAAAAGGACGAAATATCATCGTGGTACCACCTTAATTTTTTACTCTTCATAAATAACGGTTTATTTCCGACCCAGTCTACTTATTTCTTTGGGCAACATCGAAAGTGTTATTCATTTAATACTTATTATTAGTTTCCACCAACCACTAACTCTCTATCAATAGTTATTAAATTACTTCTCTTTCTAATAACGCTTTACATAAAATAGTTTAAAATATTGTTTTTATTTTGTCAAGTTTAATTATTCGAATACTTTTCCAAGCAAATTATCTTTATTTACACCATTTAAATATTCACTTGCAGTCATAATTTTTTTACCTGCAACTTGAAGTTTTTTAATAATAACTTCCCCGTCTTTACAAGAAACACCTATTCCATTGTGGTAAACTTCAACAATTTCTCCATTATCACCACACATGTTATCTCCAATTTCTACTTCATATATTTTTATTCTTTCACCATTTAACATAGCATAACAAGCTGGTTCTTTATATAATGCTCTTACTTTATTAAAAATATTTCTTTTAGTATCATTAAAACTTAAATACTCATCTTCTTTAGTTATTATTTTAGCAAAAGTTTTTTCTTCATCATTTTGCTTTATATATTTGCAAGTTCCATCAAAAATACTAGGAAGTGTTTCAATTAAAAGATCTGCTCCTAAAAGACTTAATTTTTCTCTTAGTGATTCTCCTGTATCAGATTCTTCTATAATAATGGATTTACTTGTTATAATATCTCCACTATCCATTCCTTTATCTGTTCTCATAATAGTAATTCCTGTTTCTTCAAAATTTTCCATAATAGCCCTTTCTATTGGAGCTCCTCCCCTTAATTTTGGAAGAATTGAAGCATGAACATTTATCGTCTTATACTTAGGATAGTTAATAAATTCTTCATTTAACATTTGACCATAAGCACAAGTTATTATAACATCAGGATTAACTTTTAATATTTCTTCATAAGAATCTTTTAATTTAACTGGTTGAAATACTTTAATATTATTTTCTTCTGCCATAACCTTAACAGGACATTTAGTCAAAATATGTTTTCTTCCTACCTCTTTATCAGGTTGACATACAACTCCTACTACAGTTGTATTTGCTATTAATTTTTTTAAAACATTTAAGGAAAACTCAGGAGTTCCCATAAATAATACACGTTTATCTTTCATAAAATATCACCAATATAATAATATCAAAAATTTTGCTTTCTGTCTATTTTATGTTAAAATAAATAAAAAAGAAGGTGTATTTTATGGATGTAATTGGAATAATAGCAGAATATAATCCTTTTCATAATGGACATTTATATCATATAAATAAAAGAAAAGAAATGTATCCGAATAGTATTATTGTAGCGGTTATATCATCTTGTTTTACTGAAAAAGGTGATGTATCAGTTTTAAATAAATGGGATAAAACTAAAATTTGTTTGGATAATAATATTGATATTGTTGTAGAACTTCCTTTTGTCTTTTCTAGTCAAAGTGCTGATATATTTTCCTATGGTGCTTTAAAAATATTAAATGAATTACATGTTAATAAAATTGTATTTGGTAGTGAATCAAATGACGTTGATAAATTAACTTGTTTAGCTAAAGAACAGATTAATAATAAAGAATACGATTTAAAAGTGAAAAAGTATCTTGATGAAGGATTTAACTACCCTACTGCTCTTTCTAAAGCATTAAGTAGTAACGTCAATACTCCTAATGATATTTTAGGAATTTGTTATATAAAAGAAATACTAAAAAATAATTATAATATTACCCCTATTACTATAAAAAGAACTAATGATTTTCATAGTAAGACTATTAAAAATAATATTATAAGTGCCACTGCGATAAGATGTTTAATAAAAGATAATAAAGATATAAAAAAATATGTTCCTAAAGAAGTAGTAAACTATATTTATAAAAATACCGATATTTATGATTTTTTAAAATATAAAATAATTAGTGATTGCAAAATATTAAATACTTATAAAACAGTTGATGAAGGTATTGAAAACAGAATACTTAAATATATTGATAGATCTAAAACAATTGATGAATTAATTAGCAACATTAAAACAAAAAGATATACTTATAATAAAATAAGTAGAATGTTTATTCATATCTTAACATCATTTACTAAAGAAGAATCCAAAAATATTGATATTTCTTATGTAAGAATTTTAGGATTTAATAAAAAAGGAAAAGATTATTTAAATAAAATTAAAAAAGATATGGCCATTCCTTTAATAACAGGATATAAAAAAAATAATGATAAAGTATTAGATATTGAATATCGTGTTACAAAAATATATAGTATTATTACTAACGATGATTCATTAATTTTTAAAGAACTTAAAAAGCCTATTATGAATGAAATGCACCCTTGTGAGTAGACATCAAAAAAAAGACTAGGCTAATAATATGATAGAATAGCATCTCGAAAGGAGATGCTTTTCTTATGGCAAAAAAGGGTCAAAAATTTAACAATCATTCATATGAAACAAAGATAAAAATAGTTAATGAATATCTTAATCATAGTGGATCTACATATAGTTTATCTAAAAAATATGATATACCAGTTTCATCAAT
>JAQXMG010000082.1 GCA_029012525.1 bacterium | reverse complement strand
AAGCTATTTATATAATCTTTTTGAATGTTTAATTCTTTTAAAATATCACTCATCACGTTATTCATTAATATTATGTTATCATCATCCAAAAACATTATTGCTGTATCAGACATATCAATTCCATTTTTTACTGATAATATTGATATATAATCATTTTTAAATAATTTTTCATATATAAATGAAACAAAAATATAAAAGGATAATATAAGAGCAAAATAAAACGTTAATTTTAAAATATTTTCTGTTAAATTAAAATAGTCTAATATTATCATCAAAATTAAAATTACTATTTCTATTATTTTTTTTATATAAGATATATCTTTTCTTAGATAATAAATAGATGTTCTAAAAGCTTGTAATATAGTTGCTACAACCGTTAATATTAGTAGTAATCTCATAAGTTATCACTATCCTTTATAGTAAATTCTAGTTCAGTGTCTGTATCATAAACATTTTCTTTTATTTTAATACTAGAATCTAATTTTAAATTATCTTTTATTTTTTCACTTGTACCAACAATTGCTTTTAATTTAACTATATTATTATTACTAAATACAAAAATCATTATAGTTTTACTTTTAGAATTTTCCATAAGTTCATAGACGATATCATATAAGTAAGACATAATACTACCTTTAATAGTCATTTTATTTTTTACAACTACTAAACCTTCTATATTTAAACTTGGCATACTAGTTATTAGTTCATTTAGTAGTATTTTTATACTTTCTTCATTGTATACTTCATTATTCATTTCAGAAATAATAAGCATGCTTTTCTTTTTGCTATATACTATAATTCTTTTTACTTTTTCTAAATCTTCTTTTTTAACATCATTCTTCATTACAATATTTTTAGCTTCTAATCTTTTTTCATTTAATTTTTTTTCAACTCTACTAATTGTTTCTTTTCTTATTTTTATTTCATATAATTCCCTTTTTGTTTTTTCTTCTAATTTCATGCTTTCTTGTTGTTTTAATAATTTCTTTTTTTGGCTTTTTATTTCATCCTCTAATTTATAAATATTGGTTAAATCTTTTTTTAGTATTACATAACTATCTTTATTTTTCTTAACATTATAAACTGCATGTTTCATTTTATAAGTATTTTTTACTTGATTTTTTTTAATATCATCTAAAATAAAACTTGGAATTGTTTTAAATGAACAAGTAGTATATTTTGTTTTTCCATCTAGTGATACAATTACCATATCCAAATTTGAATTGGAAAACTTTTGAATATATTTTTTATTATTTGGTATTAATTCTAAATAAAAAGCAAGTTCAATTCCTAAACAGATCAAAACACTATTAACAATTGACATGTTCATTCGCCTAATATATGGAACATCCATAATATTAAGATAATTATAAATTAAACCAAGTAATAAAACTATTAAAGGCAAAAATGCTTTTAAATCTTTCGTAATTTTTAATCTATTTATTGCTAAACTTATCATGCCACCACCAAATAAATAAAATATCCAAATAAAAATTAAGTAATAACCAATATAATGATTATAATTATTATGAAAATTTATTCCATGATTAAATTTAAAAACAAATTGGTGAAAATCATTAGTTAGAACTAATATTAATAATATTGAAGAAATTATATATATCAGTATTTTTCTTTTTCCATTCATTTTATTTGATAACGAATTAGAACAAATGTAAAAAAGACTTGGAATAAATATAAGTGGTAAATAATATAAATACCAACATATTCTTTCTATCTTGATATCAATTGTAACTCCTTTTATAATTCTAATTAGCATCCAAAAAATAATTAAGATGCCAATAATTAAAATATATCTTCTTGTTTTACTATCGTATAACTTATAATATACTCTAACTGTCCAAAAAGTAAAAATAATTGCAAAAAATAATGGAACAAATTTATTTGCCACGGTTATTAAGTCACCTCTTTTTAATAAGATTTAAATTTTTTAAGACTTGTTAATATTATAATATATTTTTTATTTTTATTAAAGACAACAGAGGTAATTTTCTTATTTGTTAAATGTTTTATAAATATATCTTGTATAATATAAACATGTAGAAATAATATATCATAAAACAAAAAAACTCCATCATATGATGAAGTTATTCTACATTTTCAACCAGGATCATTTATTAGTCGCACCACCTGGAAGCGAAAAACATTTTCACCACTTTTTAAGTAGCAATATAAATATATTATATTGAGTTTATTAAAATAATATTATCCAAATATTTCAGTTTTAATTGTAGCTTGTACCATCGTAATGTTTGAAGGGCATTTTTTTAATATAATATTATTAAACTTTGATTATCATTAAGTAAATATCATTTATACTTTTTATTAAATTAAATTTTTAATTAAAAAAATAGGGCTCTATCCGAAAATAAACCCCTTACAAAAATGATTTAACATTTTTTCCTTGCATAGATAATATATCATAAATATTTTTCTATGTCAAACTATTGGTCCAAATTTTCTTTATATTTTTTTTAATATTATAAAAATACATCAAATATGTATTCGTATATCATAAATCTCCCAAACTTATTGTAATTTTTTAGTCTATTAACTTTTTAAATGAATTAGCATTTAGTATAGTATTTGAAATAAATTCTCCTTTATAAAAATTTGCCCAGTTATTAAATATACAGGGAACTTCTTTTGCTTTTTCTAAAGAATCAATTTTAATAAAGGTAATCTTAATATTATTTTCTTTTGCATAGTCAGATAGTTCTTTTACTTCATATTCTACATAAGGACATTCGGGACTATAATAAATAGTAAATTCTTGATTGTCTATCTTCATTAATCTAGCATTATCATTAAATCTAGGAATTTCATTATTATCAAATTGTAATGCTAATAATTCATAATCTCCAATAGCATCTACAACTTTAAATCCATAATGTTCAAAGAATTTCTTTTCCCCTAAAAATGGTTTTTTCTTTTTAGAAACTAAAGTGCATATTCCACTCATGCCTTTTTCTTTTGAATCTTTTATTGCATATTGTAATAATTCTTTAGCAATACCTTTTCCTTTAAAACTTCCTG
>JAQXMG010000081.1 GCA_029012525.1 bacterium | reverse complement strand
AGTGAATTTATGATTGCGCTATTTGTATCTTCAATAGTTTTTCTATTATTTAAAATATATAAAATACTTTGATAAGTATATACCATTTCTTCTTTTTCTTTAAAACTTTGTTCACCTAAATTATAAAGAAAATTATATCTATGTCTTAAAGTATCTATTATTTCATCAATATTAAAATCATTAACAATATTTATATTACAAGACTTATAACATTCAGGATGAGCATAAATTACAACTAAATTAGTTTTACTAAATTTATAATCAACAGAAAAGCATGTATTACTATATGAATAATCAATTAAATCTTGATCAAAACATAATCTATTGATAATTATTTTTGTTCTTTCGCAAAGATTATAAAGTGCTATAGGAAAATAGTAATTGTCTTTAAATATTTCATTAAACTTAGAATCATTTAATACAGAAATATCAAGATTTAACACTTTTTTTAAATAATTCAAAATTTCATTAGGTAAAAATGTTTTTGATGATTCAATTTTTTTATTTAATTCATTTAAAGATTTTAAAAATTTATTCTCTTCTGTCATAGAACTAGCCTTTTAAAAATTGTTATTTTTATAAATATCACACCAAGAAAGACTTCTAACTAATACTTTATTATCTTTTTCTTGTTTTTGAAACTCATCTTGTGAAATTCTAAAATCACTTATAAGTGAAGTGCTAATTTTTTTTGATAATTCTTCTATTTCTTCTTTATTTGCTTGTAAAAAATTTATTTCCTCTTGTAAGATTATTTCTTTGTATTGAATATCAGAAAAACTCATTGAACTTCCTAAACAAAACAATTTTGACTTACTATTTTTTGATATTTTTTTTTGTAATTTTTCTACTTCTATATCAATGTTAATAGGACTGCAAACATTAACTAAGCATTTTTTCATAGGTGCTAATCCCTTATTTACAATAAGAAAATCAAGTCTTTGATCTAATTTATATGAAATGTCAAAATAGTTTTCTTCATCACCACAAGTAATATTTTTATGATTTATACCTAGTTCATTAATTATTTTAAGTGATCTTAAACAAATATTATAATATGCTAAATCCATAAAAATATCTAATTTATGTAAAACTTCATTATATTTTTCTTGTTCAAATACAGATATTTCTAAATTTAATAATGATTTTAAATAATCAATTGTATCATTATTTAAATATAATCTTAGATTATCTATTTTTTCACGCAATTCATTCTTTGTTATAATACCATTCATAAATTTAATCTCTCCTTAAAATCTCTTTTCATAGACATCAACAAAAGATAATGATCTAACTAATTTTTTGTCTTTAATGCAAATATCTTCAACACCAAAATCTTTTTTTAAACATTCGTTTATCTTATTATAATCATCAATTGTTTCGTTATTTGCTGATAACAAATACAATAATTTTTTATTTAAGTCAATCAACTCTAATTGTCTTTCGTGAAAAGACATAATACTACCATCATTATTTCTTTTCTTACCAGTATTTATCATTTCTATAGCATTATTTAAAAGCTCCATTTCTTCTTCCTTACTATTAATTCTAGAACGATAATAAATATTATATGTTTTTTTTGTGATATTATTATAAGCAAATAATATTTTATCAATATCATCTTCTAATTTTAAATAATATGAAAAGGAATCAAGATAGCTTACTAAATTTTTATTATTTAAATCAAGTTTATTAATTAATTTAGTACTTCTTTTACATATATTATATATTGATAATTTTTTAAAAATATCGTATTTTTCCAAATCATCATCATAATAATCACTATTTAACGCAGAAACCTCTAAGTTTAATAATGCTTTCAAATATTTATATTCATTACTTAATAAATTTTCTTTCATTAATTTTATTTCTTTTTCCAAATAACTTTGAGTTGGTATGAATTTTGTTTTATCTGACATAATATCACCTTCATATTTTACTTAAATAATTAATTTGCTTTCATAAAAAGTATTATATATTATATATTTAAATATATTAAAAGTAAATAAAAAAATCATTCTTTTTTTCTATTTGTTTGTTTTTATCGTAATATTTCAATATAAAATTTATTTCATAGTTATAATGTTTATTGTCGTTTATTAAATATTCAACCATAATAAACAAAAAACACTTTAAAGTGTTTCAATTTCTTCAATTTTATTTAATTGTTCAAGCAAATTATTTCTAACTTTCTTTTTTATAATTTTCAAGTTGTTTTCAAACGTTTCTTTTTCAATTTGTACTTTTTGAGCTTTTAATAGAGCATCATTTATTATTCTGTTGGCATTATCTTTAGCTTCACTTACGATTAATTCAGCTTCTTTTTCTGCTAAATTTTTTTTATCTTCGTTTGCTTTTAATAAAGCACATTCAAGACTTTTGTATCTATCTAGTTCTTCTTGAAGTCTTTTTATTTCATCAAGCTGACTTTTTATTGTATAGATATTTTCTTCTGTTTTTTTTATAACATAATCAACAAATTCATTAACTTCACTTTTGTTATATCCTAAGCCATCAGAACTAAAATGCTCCATATCACTCACCTCATAATTCTATTACCATTCATAATCTTCAACATCTTGTTTGACATCTTTCGTTTCTTTTTTTTCTTCAGAAGACATTTTTCCTTCTACTGATACATTATTTGGAGTACAAAGAAAAATACCATTACCAAGTTTTTGTAAGCTTCCATTTATTGCATATAAAGTACCACTTAAAAAGTCGATAATTCTTTTTGCTTTATCAGGTGTTACTCTTTTTAAATTAACAACTACTGCATTTCTAGCTCTTAAATAATCAGCAATTTGTTGGGCTTCTGAAAAGGCACGTGGTTCAAGTAGTATCATCTTACTTCCAGAACCTGTCATCTCTTTAAAGGAATCCTCTTTGTAGTATTCATCACCTTTTTCATCTCCAATATCACTACCTACAAATTTTTTTAATTTTTCAAATGCCATAATATCCCTCTTTCTTATTTAGATTCAACTGATTTTAATTCATAACTAACAACATTTTTAGCAGCTTCAGTTGTTGTAAGTGACATTGCTGTAAAATCGTATTCTACACCTTTTTCAACATTATTAATACCTGCTATGGCTTCTCCTAAAATTTTACCTTTAGAATCATATAAATTAAATCTTATAACGACAAAATCTTGTTTTTCTTCTTCATTACTTACTAATTTTCCAGTAATATAATAGGCCTCATCATAATCTCCTTTGTATCCTTCAGCATATAAAGTTTTGTCATAATCTTTTAAAGCACCCTCATGTCCTTTTAAAATTTTATATGACTGATATGTCATTTCTTCTCCTACTTTTACTTCGTCTTCTTTTAAAACAAAATATAAAAGAACGCCTAAAATAGCAATTAAAATAACGCTTACAACAACAACTATAATATTTCTTTTACTCATAAATATCCTACCTTCCTTATCCTCTATATTAAAAATATAACATTTTTTTAATAAAAAAACAAGTAAAAAGAGATAATTATTTATCTCTTACTACTGCATTTAGTAAAGTACATACTTTTTCTATTATTTTTTTAAATAAAACATCGACTTCTTCTTCAGTTAAAGTTTTTTCATAATCTACAAAAGTTAGTGAAAAAGCAAGTGATTTTTTATTAGTTTCAATGTTTGATCCTTTATATAAATCAAATACATAAACGTCTTTTAAAGTATTTGTACCATATTTTTTAATAATCTTTTTTATATCATCTGATGTTATTTCATCATCTACAATAAAGGCAACATCTTTTTTAATTTCAGGATATTTACTTATTTTTGGATAAACTATTTTTGATACCTTTTTATTATATAATTTTGTTAAAGATATTTCTAATACAAAGATATCTGCTTTTTCAAATAGTGGACTTACTTTTCCAAAATAACCAATTTCTTCATTATCGACATAAATATTGGCACAAACTCCTGGATGCATCTCATTATTTGGACAACTTTCTTTAAATACATATCTATTTTGATATCCTAGATAATCTAAAAGATTAGATATAATACCTTTTAAAACAAAGAAGTTTACTGGAATTGTATTATCTTGCCATGTAGAATTTACATAATCACCTTTCATCAAACAAGCAAGTTTTAACTCTTCAGTATAATCATTATGATAAACATTAGAAACTTCATAGATATTAATATTTGAAACACTTCTAGCATCATTATATTTATATACTTTATAAAGTGATGATAAAAGTGATGTTCTTGTTGTTGTTCTATCCAAACTCATTGGTAAAAGTACTTTTAAACCTTCTTCATTATTAAACAATTTATTTTCTTCTTCGCTTATTAAAGTATAAGTTTTAACTTCGTTAAGTCCTAAAGTTCTAAGACGTTTTGAAACATCTTTTCTAAACTTAACAAATGGACTATAGTTGCCACTTTTTATAGGAAGGATTGGGGTTTTATTAGCAATTTTATCAAAGCCATAAAGGCGTCCAACTTCTTCAATTAAATCTTCTTTAATTCTAACATCAATTCTTCTATTCGGAATAGTAACAGTATAGATATCATTGTCACATGTAAACGGAAAACCTAATCTATCAAATGAATTTTTTACTTCTTCTTTTGGTACAGTAATACCTAAAACTTTATTAATTTTTTCATAACTTACTTGAGCGATTTTTAAAGTTTTATCAACATTATCATAAACAACAGTTCCAGTTAAAACCTTGCCATCAGCGTATTTTTCAAGTAAGTAGCAAGCCCTATCAATTGCTTCCTTAGTATATTCGTAATTTAATGGCTTTTCAAATCTTAAACTAGCTTCACTTCTAAGTCCTAATCTGATTGATGTATATCTTACATTATATGGATTAAATAAAGCACTTTCTATTAAAATAGTTCTAGTATCTTCATCTACTTCAGTAGATAATCCACCCATAACACCTGCTATAGCAACAGCTTCATCATCTTTAGCAATAACAATGTCACTATTATTTAAAGTTCTTTCAACATTATCAAGAGTTACTATTTTTTCATTATCACGAGCCATTCTTATAGTAATGTTATCTCCTAATTTTTCTTTATCAAAAAAGTGAAGTGGTTGACCATATTCAAGCATGACATAATTTGAAATATCAACTACGTTATTAATTGAACGCATTCCTGCAGCTTCAAGTCTATTTTTAATAAATGAAGGGGATTCTTTAACAACAACATCTTTAACAATTCGTGTTTGATACATCATACAATTTGGCGTTTTAACATCAAGATGAATTTTGCTTGATATATCATCTCCTACTTCAGTAAAATCGGTATTAGGAAGTTTAACTTTTTTGACTAAAACAGAAGCAACTTCATAGGCAAATCCTAAATGATTAGTACAATCACTACGATTTGGATTTAAATCAAGTTCATAAATAGTATCATCAAGACCTAAATACTTGATTGGATCTTCTCCAACAGGAGCATCATCATCTAATTCATAGATTCCTTTATTATAGTTTTCTTCTGTTTTTTCTTCCAAACCAAGTTCAAATAAAGCACAAATCATACCATATGATTTTATTCCTCTTATAGTACTTTCTTTTATTTTAAAGTTTCCTGGAAGAACAGCTCCTACTTTTGCAACAATTACTTTGATACCTGTTCTAACGTTTTTTGCGCCACAGACAATTTGTAATTTTTCATTTAAAATATCTACTTCACAAACGTTTAAATGATCAGAATCAGGATGAGGTGTACAACTAATAACATGACCTATTACTAAATTATTTAAATTATTAGTTACAACATGTTCAACATTTACACCACAATTAGTAATTTTATCTGCCATATCATAAACGTTTTCATTTTCGATATCAACATAATCTTTAATCCAATTTAAACTTATTTTCACTTTTACTCACCTCTTTTATCAAAACTTTTACAGCTTCTTAAATCATTTGTATAAAATACTCTTATATCATCAATACCATATTTAATCATAGCAATACGCTCAATTCCAAAACCAAAAGCAAATCCTGTATATTTTTCGGGGTCATAACCACAATTTCTTAAAACATTAGGATGAACAATTCCTGCTCCACCAATTGTAATCCAACCTGTTTCTTTACAAACATTACAACCTTTTTTATTACATTTAAAACAACTAACATCGAATTCTACACTTGGTTCAGTAAATGGATAAAAACTTGATCTAAATCTTGTTTCAACATGCTCTCCAAATAGCTTTTTAGCCATAATATCAAGAGTTCCTTTTAAGTCTGATAAAGATATTTCCTTATCAACAACAAGTCCTTCCATTTGAGTAAATTGATGAGAATGAGTAGCATCATCATAATCTCTTCTGTAAGTTTTACCAGGACAGATAATTCTAATACCTGTTTTTTCTTCATTAGCAAGCATTGTTCTTACTTGAACTGGAGAAGTTTGACTTCTAAGAAGTATTTCATCACCTTTAATATAAAAAGTATCTTGAGCATCTCTTGCAGGATGTCCTTTAGGTAAATTTAACATTTCAAAATTATATAAATCCTTTTCAACTTCTGGGCCTTCAACAACATCATAACCCATTGATAAATAAAGTTCTTCTAACTCTTCAACTACTTTTTCTAAAATATGAGGAGCTCCAACTGATACATTAACACCAGGAAGAGTAACATCAACCTTTTCATATTTTAATCTATTCCTAACTTCTTCCATATCAAAAAATTCTTTTAACTTATCATACTTTTCATTAAAATAATTTTTAAGTTCATTTAATGACTTACCATATTCACGTTTTTCTTCATTAGGTAAATCTTTAATTTTTAAAGTAAGTTCTGTAATTATACCCTTTTTACCCATATAAAGTGTTTTTAATTCATTTAACTTTTCTAAGGTATTAGTTTTACTTAAATCAGCATCTAATCTTTCTTTAACATCATTCATAAATTTTCCTCCTTAAAATAAAAAAGTTTTATTCACCCATAAGGACGAATAAAACCGTGGTACCACCTTAATTTATAAGTTATACTTATCTTTATACCCTTAACGCGAGCTTACGACAAAGCTAGAAAACTGAATTCATAAAGGATTATTAAAAGTTTTCACCAACCACTTTTTCTCTAAATAATAATTATCTTTATTACTACTTTTTTCATAATTGCTTCCTACTTGTTTTATTTTATCAAAAGATATATTATTTTGCAAGTGATTTTTGGTTTTTATATTAAAATATATAAAGATAATAATGGTCCAATTAATAATATTTTTATAATGAATTATGATACATCAAATAATTGTTTTATTGATATTTATTCATAAAAAAATAAAAATGTCATGAATATATTATCTAAGATATCAAGAAAAAAACTTATACATAATAAAAATAATACCAATACTAAAATGATGTATTATGGAACATATCCTAGTTATGAAAATTTTACTAGTTTTCTTTTTTACTAAAGGTGATTCATTATTATTTTGCAAGTGGTATCAAAATGCTTCTTATTCTTCTGGTAAATTTTAAATACTTATTCCATATAGCTTATTAAACATTTCGTGATTTTTCTTGCAATATTATTATTTTTGTTGTATAATTTAATAGTAATATTTTTTATGCGCCCATAGCTCAATTGGATAGAGCGTTTGGCTACGGACCAAAAGGTTTGGGGTTCGAATCCCTATGGGCGCACCATTATAAAATACATTAAAATAATTTAAAAATTAATATGTGAGGCTTGTCAAAAGTCTTTTTTTTATGATATCATACATGTATGTTAAGAATATTTCATAAAAAAAATGACACTTACTCGTTATAATAAATGTCATTTTTTTATTTCATAATTTTAAAATAATTACCAGAGTCTAAATATAATATACCTTTTTTGCCTTCAAGTTGTTCTATGGCATCATTATATTTATTTATTAAATCAAGTTTAGTTAAAGTAATATAAACATAATTAT
>JAQXMG010000080.1 GCA_029012525.1 bacterium | reverse complement strand
GTAATCTAAAAAAGTATTCCAAATTGATAAAAAACTTATCTAAAACTTATCTAATTGCCTTTTTTGAGGCTTAATTACCTAAAAATTTCAATCATAGAAAAAACCGCAATTCCTTATTCTATGCGGGTTTGTGGGCTTATTTACCACAACACTGTTTATATTTTTTCCCACTTCCACATGGACATGGATCATTTCTTCCTACTTTAGTACTTTTTTTAGTTCTAACTTTTGCTGTTTCATCACTTCTATTAGTTCCAGTAGGTTTTACTACTTCTTTTCTTTCAATATTTTGTCTTATTTCTGCTTTAAGTAAATAAATTGTAATATTCTTATCAATATTTTCAAGCATCTTATCAAATAATGCAAATCCTTCTTCAGTATAAGCGCGAAGTGGATTATCTTGAGCATATTGCCTTAAAACAATACCTTCTCTTAAATGAGACATAGTATTTATTTGTTCCATCCAATATTTATCGATAATATTTAAAGTAATAACTTTTTCAAATTCTTCAGTTATTTCTTCTGGTAATTCTTTTATTTTTTCTTCGTATTCCCCAACAACTTTTTTATAAATATAATTGATTAAAGCATCAATATCCTTATCTTTTAATTCTTCCTCAGTTAGTTTTTGTTTTAATAAATTACTATTTATATATTCAATTATCTCTTTTAAATTATCTTCTGATATTTTTTCTTTTTCATCAGCATGTTCTTCAACTAAATCTGCAATATGATTATACATTGATTTTAATACTTCTTCATGAATTGATTTACTATCTAAAATAATATTTCTTCTTTTATAAATATTATCTCTTTGACTATTCATAACATCATCATATTCTAGAACTGTTTTTCTCATATCAAAGTTATTTCCTTCAACTCTTTTTTGAGCAGAAGCAACTGATTTGGTAAACATTTTGCTTCTTATTGCCATTTCTCCATCAAGTCCTGTTTGTTCTAGAATCGTCTTGATTCTATCTGAACCAAATCTTCTCATTAAATCATCATCCATAGCAATATAAAATTGGGTATAACCTGGATCTCCTTGACGACCTGATCTACCACGTAATTGGTTATCTATTCTTCTTGACTCATGACGTTCTGTACCTATTACACATAAACCACCAAGTTCTTTCACTCCTTCACCAAGCTTGATATCTGTTCCACGTCCTGCCATATTAGTAGCAATTGTAACAGCTCCAATTTGTCCTGCATTAGCAATAATTTCAGCTTCACGAGCATGATTTTTAGCATTTAATATCTCATGTGGAATATGTTTGGCATCAAGAAGTTTGCCGATTTCTTCAGATGATTCAATAGATATTGTTCCTACTAAAACAGGTTGTCCCTTTTTATGTCTTTCTACTATTTCATTTACAATAGCATTATACTTAGCTTTCTTATTAGCAAAAATAAGATCAGGCATATCATTTCTTATAACTGGTTTATTAGTAGGAATTTGAATAACATACATATTGTAAATATTTCTAAATTCTTCTTCTTCTGTTTTTGCTGTACCAGTCATTCCTGATAATTTTTTGTACATTCTAAACAAATTTTGGAACGTAATTGTGGCAAGAGTTTTAGTTTCTTGATTTATTTCTACTCTTTCTTTAGCTTCAATTGCTTGATGTAATCCTTCAGAAAATGCTCTACCATGCATAAGTCTTCCTGTAAATGAATCAACAATTACAATCTTTCCATCTTGAACAACATAATCAACGTCTTTTTTCATAGAATAATTAGCATGTAATGCTTGATTTATAAAGTGAACTAAACTTGTATTATTAACATCATATAAATTATCTATATGATAGTATTCTTCAGCGCGTTTTACACCCTCATCTGTTAAATTTACTTTTTTTGTTTTTTCATCTCTTATAAATGTTTCGTTTTCTTTTAATCCTTTAACAAATCTATCTGCTTCTAAATAAAGATTTTTACTTTCTAAAAATCCTCCAGAAATAATTAATGGTGTTCTTGCTTCATCAATTAAAACCGAATCAACTTCATCTACTATAGCATAGTTAAGAGGACGTTGTACTCTATCACTTGCTTTAATTGCCATATTATCTCTTAAATAGTCAAAACCAACTTCATTATTTGTTGTATATAAAATATCGCAATTATATTGTTCTTTTTTTTCAGCAGGTGTTAGTTCTCTTAAATTAAGTCCAACTGTTAAACCTAAAAATTTATAAATTTCGCCCATCCATTTACTATCACGTTCTGATAGATACTCATTAACAGTAATAATATGTACTCCCTCTCCTGTTAAAGCATTAAGATATGCTGGTAAAACTGAAGTTAAAGTCTTTCCTTCACCAGTTTTCATTTCAGCTATATTACCATAGTGAAGAGCTAAACCTCCTAAAAGTTGAACATAAAAAGGTTTTTCACCAATTACCCTATAACATGCTTCTCTAGCGGTTGCAAAAGCATCAACTATCAAATCATCTAATGTTTCACCATTTTTTAATCTCTCTTTAAACTCATTGGTTTTATTTTTTAATTCATCATCAGTTAAAGCTTTATATTCATCTTCTTTTGCAATTATTTCATCTGCAATTTTATTAAATCTTTTTAATTCTTTATATTCATGATCAAAAATCTTTAATATACTCATATAATCACCCTCTTTTTTAATTATAGCAAAGAAAAATAAATATATCAATTTTTTTAATAATAAAAGAAACTAACTATTTTGTTAATTTCTCTATCTAACATTTTTATCTTTTAAATCTGGAAGCTGTTCTTCGATATAAGACATTATATTATTATATATTTCTTCATTTTTTGCTATTACATCAATTCTTTTTTCTTCATCTGTTAAAAGTTCTTTTATTCTTTTTACTTCTTGTTCATTTGGTCTTCTATTGATAATTTTTTCTTTACTTGCTTTATCATTATCACTTTTTTTAACAGTTATATCATAAACATAATAGATACCATCACCTAAAATTTCATAACTTAATCTTACTGCTTTTCTACTTTTTTTATGATAAGAACCTTTAAGTTCTCCTCCACCATGAAAAGCTTCATAAGCAAAATTAATTTCTTTTCGTTTTAATTCTTCTAAATAAATTTTTACACTTTCAATATGATTATTATCTTTTAATGAACGTAAGTCTTTTTCAACAACTGAAGTTGTTTCATCAAATCCTTTAAATATTAAAAGAGCTTCGTTTTCATCTTGTTTTTCTTCAGATTCTTCTTTTATTACTTCATTTATTAGCGCTAATATATCATCATTTATTTTTTTTACTTCGCAATATTTTTTTATTTCTTCTAAATAAGATTTACCCCAAATAGATATATCATTTAAATATGATAATACTTCATCTTTATCCATACTTATTAACATACTTTTAATTGTATCAAATATACCTTGAGCATCTTTTGTTAAAGAAATATCTTTTAAAGGTTCTTTATCTTCCAAAATTTCTACTTCTTCTTGTAATTCTTCGATAACTTCTTCTATTTTTGTTTCTTTTTTCTTTTTTGATTCTTCTTTTTTCTTTATATTTCTAACCGATTTTACTTTTTTCTTTTCTACTATTTCTTTTTGTTTTGCTTCTATCTTAGTTTCTAATTTTTCTTCAGATTCTTTTTTATTTTCATCTGTTATTTTTAAAACTTCACTATTATAATCAAGCAAACTTATTAAAAGATTTGTTTTAACATCACTATCTATTTCTTTTACGCTTGATATAATTTCAAATAATTTAGATGTTTCTATACCAATATATTTTTTGTCATTTATTAAATCAATTATATTTTGTAAAGATTTTTGATATTCTTCTAAAAGATTTTTATTGATTAAAAGTTCTTTTAACCTTTCTTTTTCTTTTTCTACTACTTGTAAAATATCAGCTTCTATATCTTCATATTTAACATATTTTCTAAGACTAGGAAGTATTCTATAATTCGATATATAATATCCTATAAGATCTTTTATATTTTCATGATAAGAAGTACTGCCTTTGATAAAAATCATACTTCTAAGAAGTTCAAAATCATCAGAATCTAAACTTTCTCTTTCTACTTCTTTTTCTTTTTTAAAAATATGATTTAATTCTTGTAAACAATAGTTATATGTATTATATAATTCAAGGCAATCCTGTTCTTTTATTTTTTCTTCCATTTTTTTTAAAATATCATTAAAAAAATCTTTTAAAAAATCTATTTCTTGGTTCATAAAACACCTTCCTTTTATTTAAACTCTAGCATTTTTTTATAATGTTATTAACAATTTTGTTAATATCTGAAGTTCCATAATAAGACATTATTTGATTTAAAATCATTGCTTTTTTTGCTGATATTTCTTTTTTCACTTGGATTATTATCTAACTCTAAATCAAAATCATCATTCATAAAAATAACTATCTACTATAATAATTATAATTAAAAAATACTAAAATAACAAGAAAAAAACATAGACAAATCTATGTTATAAGTTAAATCTAAAATGACAAATATCTCCATCTTGCATTAAGTATTCTTTTCCTTCAATGCGAAATTTACCTTGTTCTTTTACTTTTAGTTCAGAACCACAAGAAATTAAATCATCATAAGCAATAACTTCCGCTTTAATAAATCCTTTTTCAAAATCACTATGAATAATTCCTGCACATTCTTTGGCATTCATACCATCTTTATAAGTCCATGCTTTAACCTCTTTTGGTCCACATGTAAAATAAGTTTTAAGCCCAAGTAAACTATATGTAGCTTCAATTAGTTTATCAAGACCTGATTTGTCAATTCCTAATTCTTTTAAATATTCAAATTTATCAGAATCTTCTAGTTCAGATAATTCGCTTTCTATTTTAGCAGATACAACAATGACTTTAGCAGATTCACTTTTGACATATTCTTTTAATGCTTTAACATAATCATTTTCTGTTCCTATTTCTTCTTCTTTTATATTTGCTAAATAGATATGAGGTTTTAAAGTCAGAAAATTAAATGATTTTAAAGCAAATAATTCTTCCTCAGTAAATTTTACCATTCTTAAGGGTATATCTTTTTCTAGGCTTTCTTTTGCTTTTTCTAAGGCTTCAAATTCTATTTGTGTTTCTTTTTCTTTTGTTGTTCTTGCTTTAGTTCTTATTCTATCTAACCTATTTGTTATTATTTCTAAGTCTGCTAAAGCAAGTTCAAGATTTATAACACCAACATCTCTTACTGGATCAACGGAACCATCAACATGAGTTATTTCTTTATCATCAAAACATCTAACAACTTCTACTATAGCATCCACTTCTCTTATATGTGATAAAAATTTATTACCTAATCCTTCCCCATTTGATGCCCCTTTTACTATTCCAGCGATATCAACAAATTCAATTGTCGCTGGTTTTAATTCTTCTGGAATGTATATTTCTTCTAGATGTTGCATTCTTGAATCTGGAACTGTTACTATTCCTACATTTGGATCTATTGTAGCAAATGGATAATTAGCTACTAAAATATGTTTTTTGGTTATTGCATTAAATAATGTCGATTTACCTACATTTGGCAAACCTACAATACCTGCCTTTAATCCCATAATATCACCACCAACTACTATATTAACATATATTTTTTTAAAATCAAATAAAAAAAAGAACCTGAGTGGAGTTCTTTTCCTAGGGTTACCCCTATTAGAAGTGATTTTTTATCAATCTTCTGTTTTGTTGTTATTGTAAAAAGTAATAGCAAACTTTTTACATGATTAATGTTATCATAAAAATTTAATAAAATCAATAGTTTTTGTTAAATTTTTGATTAATTTTTATAAAGTTGGATAAACATCAGGTCCTAAAGGTAATCCTATTAAATACCAAATAACTACTATCAAAATCCAAGTTAAAGCAAGTCCAATAAAATATGGAGTCATAATTCTTAGCCCTTTTCCTATGGTTATAGGCTTTTCTTTATCTTTGTTATAGATATTTAAATATCCAATATAAACTACAAAATAAGCTAAAAGCGGTGTTATTCCATTAGTTATTGATTCACCTGCTCTAAATACAAATTGTGCAAAAGCAGGATTCATATTCAACTGCATCATCATTGGAACCAAAGTTGGTGAAATTATTGCCCATTTTGATACAGATGATGTTAAAAATAAATTAGATATTCCAACAACTAAAATAGCTACTATAACTAAGACTATTCCAGATAGTGGCATTGATTTTAACGTATTCGTTAAAATTGCAGTTATCACAGCACCGATATTTGATTCTTTAAATATAGAAATAAACTGAGCTGAGAAAAATAGCATAACAATAAGTAATCCGATTTCTGAAAATTTTTCACCTAATTTAATAAATAGTTGTTTATCATTTTTAATAGAATTAGAACCTATTCCATAAAATATACCAACTACTGCAAATAAAATACTCATCATATAGGTAAATCCATCTTGAAAATATGAATTAGTTCCAAATAGCTGATCAACATAAGCTTCCTCTTCTAGATCAAGAAGCATTCCGGACAAAGGAAGATTAGGTATTGCCATATATATAAATATTATTGTTACCACAATACCTGCGATAGTTGCGTATTTTAGACCTTTTTTTTCTTGTTTTTCTTCTTTAATCTTTTTTTGTTCTTCATATTGTAAATCAAGATATTCAATTTCTTTCGTTTCCCCAAATTCATCTCTTGTTTTTAAAACATATCTCCCAAGTTTTTTTACAACAATTTTTTCTGTTATAATTGTTCCTATAATTGCAAGAATAATACATGAAATTATCATTATAAATAAATTTGATGTCATTCTTACATAGTAACTTTTATCAATTAAATTAGCAGCTGTTGTTGTATATGACATTAAATTAATATCCATTGTACCAACAAAAAAACTAATACTATAACCAAATGCTACTCCTGCAAAACTTGCTGCTATACCAGCAAGTGGATTTCTACCATTAAATAAAAATAACATGGCACCTATTGGAATAAGAAGAGCGTACCCAACTTCATTTACAATACTTGAAAACATTGCAAGTAAGAAAATAATAAATGTTATAAATTTTGGATTTATTTTTACTAGCCTTCTTTTCATAAAAGTTTCAATAAATCCAGTAGACTCAGCAATACCAAGACCAATTAAAGTTATGAGTAATGTGCTTAAAGTAGTTGATGATATAAAGTTTTTAGCAGCATTGCTTATAATATATTTTATACCATCATAGCTTAACATATTATTTACAGTAACAATTGTTTTTTCAAGTTCTCCAGTTGCAGGATTAATACTATTATATGTTGAAGAAAAAGAAAAACAAGATAGAATAAAACTTAAAATTATTGTCACTAAAATTAAGATTAAATAAGTAGTTATTGGATGAAAAATCAACTTTTTTTTCTTTTTAGCCATATTATTCCTCCACAATCTTTTTTATTTTTTTATTAAATTCAATTCGAGGCATTAAAATTGTTCTATTACAATTAACACATCTTATTTTTATATCGGCACCAAGTCTTATAATTTCAAATAAATTTGTTTTACAAGGATGTTCTTTTTTCATTATTACTCTTGTACCTAATTTATAATTAATATTATTCATTTAACACCATTACTTATTATAATTAATAGTTTCTAATATTCTATTTAAATCCTGATCATTAGCAAAATTAATAACAAGTTTTTTATTAATAAGTTTTACTCTTGTACCTAAATATTCAGATAATTCTTTTTCTAAATCAAGATACTCCCTTGATTTTTGCTTTGATTCTATTTTATGTCTTCTTGGAATATCAGAATTTCTTGTTAAATCTTCAAGTTCTCTTACACTTAAATTTTCATCTTCTATTTTTTTAGTTAATTCAATTATCTTGTTTTCATCATCTAGTTTAGATAAAACTCTAGCATGACCCATAGTTAATTTATTTTCAGAAATCGATTTTTTAACAATATCAGGTAGTGTTAAAAGACCTAAAAGATTAGTGATATGACTTCTACTTTTATTAACTCTTTTTGCAACTTGTTCTTGAGTTAAATTAAGCTTATACATAAGATTTTTATAAGCATTAGCTTCCTCAATAACGTTTAAATTTTCTCTTTGAAGATTTTCTAAAATTGCTATTTCCATCATTTCTTCATCAGTAAAATTTCTAATTATCGCAGGTATTGTTTCTCTTCCTGCTCTTATTGAAGCACGATATCTTCTTTCACCTGCAACAATGTCATAACCTTTGATACTTTTCTTAACAATAATTGGTTGAAATACACCATGTTCCTTTATTGATTCAGCAAGTTCTTCTAAAGCATCTTCATCAAATACTTTTCTTGGTTGATATGGATTTGGTCTTAAATCTTTGATTGGAAGTTCTTTAACCTCATCAATACGAGCTGTTTCCATAATTTTTTCTTCTAAGTTGCTATAACTTACATCTTCAATATTAAATAATTCTTCAAGCCCTCTTCCTAGAGCTTTTCTTTTACTCTGTTCTTGCATTTTTTTCAATCACCTCTTTGGCTAAATTTAAATAAGCTTCAGAACCTCTACTTTTTGGATCATAAACAATTATTGGTTTACCATGAGATGGAGCTTCTGTTAGTCTTATTAATCTTGGTATTATAGTATTGTATACTTTATCTTTAAAGTATTTTCTTATATCCTCAACTACTTCAATACTCATGTTAGTTCTTGCATCAAACATTGTAAGAAGCACTCCTTCAATTGAAAGATTTGGATTAAGATTTTCTCTTGTATACATAATTGCTTTTAAAAGTTGAGTAATACCTTCAAGAGCAAAAAACTCACATTGTACTGGAATAATAACAGAATCACTTGAAGTTAAAGCATTTGTTGTAATAATTCCAAGTGCTGGTGGACAATCAATAATAATAAAATCGTAATCATCCTTTATCTTATCAATATGAATTTTTAATTGTTCAGCTTGAAGATAACTTGAATCATTTCTACTATTGTCTCTTATTTCTATATCAATACCTGCTAAATTAATATTAGCGGGTAAAACATATAAATTTTTATATTTTGTTTTAATAATAACCTCTTCAATCTCACTAGTATTATTTAAAACATTATAAATACTTTTATCAATATCTCCTTTATTGATACCAATTCCTGTTGTAGCATTACACTGTGGATCTAAATCTACTAATAACACTTTTTTATTTAATATAGCTAGTGAAGCAGCAAGATTAATACTTGTTGTTGTTTTGCCTACTCCACCTTTTTGATTAATCAATGATATAACTTTTCCCATTTTGCATACTCCTACTTCTTTTTTAGACTATATATAGTTTATCAAAAAATGAAGTATTTTTAAAGTATATTTTTAAGTTTTTTTTAAAATTAAAAAAACGCAGAAAATTATCCCACATTTTTCTTGTTTTTATCAATTTTTATTACAATTTGGTAAACGTTATCAAAGTCAAATTCTTCAGTTTCTATATTAAAGCCAAATTTTTCAGTATTTTGAATAGCTTGTCTAAAATTATTAATAGCAAATCTCATATCGTAAATATCATTAGTATTAATTGCATTTATACTAGATGTTTCATTTGCTACTTCTTGTTTTTGCTCTTCTATTTCTGGTTTTTTTTCTTCGGTATTATTTAATAATGATTCTATTTTATTAAATGCAGTATAAGCATTTTGTTCATTATTATTACTTGTGAATTCATATTTTGGACCCTCATATTTAGGAACAGGTGCAACACTTTCTTCAATATGTTTTAATTCATTAGATGTTGGAATATATGTATTTTCTAAAATATCCTTATAAGGATCTTTTGGTAAATCAAAATCTTCATTTTGTTTTTGTTCTACTTGTTCGATATCATCTTTTCTTAAATTAGCAAAAATATTTTTATTAACTGATTTTTTTTCAGGTTCCTGATTAACAGGAGCAACAACTTTTGGTTCCACAACTGGTTCTTTCACTTCATTTACAAAGCTTGGTACTTCAACAGGTCTAACAGAAACTTCTTCCTCTGGATAAATATTAGTATTTACTTTGCCTGTTATCATTGCTATTTCATCATCAAGTTGTTTAACAGTCATTCTTTGAAGAATTATTTTTTCCAATAACTCTTTTTGTTTAGTTGGATCTTCAATATTAAGAAGACTTCTAGCATGTCTTTCTGATATTTTTTCATGTAATAGTGCATCCTGTACCTCAGGAATAAGATTTAAAAGTCTAAGCTTATTAGCAATTGCAGATTGAGATTTACCTAATGTTTTAGCAAGTTCTTCTTGAGTTAAATTATCTAATTTTAAAATTGTTTGGTAAGTTCTTGCTTCTTCAATAGAAGTTAAATTCTTTCTTTGTAAATTTTCTAAAAGAGCAACTTTAGCAGCTTCTTTATCATCTATATTTCTAACAATTGCAGGAATAGTTGTCTGACCAGCAAGTTGTGAAGCACGAAATCTTCTTTCGCCTGCAACAATTTCGTATTTATCTCCTACTTTTCTGACTATAATAGGTTGAATAACTCCATGTTCTTTAATTGATGTTGATAATTCTTGTAAATCAATATCATCAAACTTTTCACGTGGTTGAAATCTATTTGGTAGAACATCTGCTAACGATAATTCAAATACTTCCTTTTCTAAGTTCATAAAAAATACCCTCTTTCAATTCTTTTTACTCTTAGTACATTAACCTATATTATATTATAAAATAAAAAAAACATTTTTACAATG
>JAQXMG010000079.1 GCA_029012525.1 bacterium | reverse complement strand
TTTTTTCTTTTAATTCTTCCAGACTTATTTTATTATTTTTTTATCTTCAGATAATTTATCACTTTTGTAATCTTCTAAAACATTATCATTTTGTAGTTCGTTTTTCTTTTCTTCTAAATTTATTTTTTCTTCTTCAATCATATTAATTGTTTTTGATAACTCTGCCACAAGAAGTTCTATTTTACAATTTATGTCTCTTATTGTTTCATATGAAGCTAATTCTTTATAATTATATTTTTCTTTAATTTCATTATAAACATCAAAATTATCCTTGTTATCTTTTATTAAAAAATTACTATATACTAAACTTACTGCACTTGATGATACTAATAAAGATAATATATCAACAGGAACTTTAATAAAAACAAAATGAATCATTGTTAAAACCATAGTTGTAAGAAGTGCAATATTAGTCTTAAAAAACTCTTTTAATTTATTAAGCTTATTATCTTTATATGAATCAAAATAAACAAGCATCATTTTTTTAGCACATAACATCTTTAGCAAATCAAAAGATTCATCTTCAATAACTTTTAAACTTACTATTTTTTCTTTTAATTCTTCCAGACTTATTTTATTATTTTTGTCAATATCAACACCACTTTTAATTAGTTTTTCATCAATTTTTTCTTTAGCATAAAAATCATGATTACATAAAACATAAATTTTTTGTTTATTAATGCTAATTTCTTCTTCGATATTCTTTTCTAAGCTTTCCTCAAGAAGCCTCATATTTGTTTTTTTATTTTCATCACCAAAATTTAAAAACACTTTTTCATAACATTTACTAATTAAAGTTCCAACTCCTGTAGATAAGATTGGTAATAAAAATGACATTAGTGCTGGATTGCTACTTATTAATCCTTTTGATGTTAAAGTTAAAATAAGAAAAGAAATTCCTGTAAAAACCATTGTTCTAATAAGTTTTGATTTCTCACTCAAATAACTCTTATTAATTAACTCATCTTCTAAATTTTTAATAATTTCATTTTGTTCTTCTGCCTTATCTGAATATTTTATTTTTAAATCATTTAATTTATCAAAATCCATAAACCCTCTGCCCTTTCTTATTGCATAACCCTTTTAAATAATTTTTCCAATTCATAAATAGAGTAACTTATAATTGTTGGTCTACCATGAGGACAAGTAAAAGGATTATTTGTCTGTCTTAATCTTTCAATTAAAGCCTTTAATTCTTCAAGCGAAACATACTCATTTGCTTTAATACTCATTTTACAAGCCAATGTTGTTGCTATTTTTTCATTAAATTTTTCTTTAGAAAAACTTTCTTCTTCAATTATAACTTCGATAATTTTGCGAAGAGATTCTTCTACATAATCCTTTTTTATCCAATTAGGATGACTTCTTATAATAATTGTATTATTGCCAAATTCTTCGAAACCAATATTTATGTTTCTTAAAATATTAAAATTTTGTTTTAAAATTAAATATTCTTTATTAGAAAACTCTAATTTTATAGGTACAAGTAAATCAGTTGCTTCAATTGTTTCTTTTCCCATTTCTTTTAAGTAATATTCATAATTTATTCTTTCATTTACAGCATGTTGATCCATTATATACATACCATCTTCATTTTCACCAATTATATAGGTCCCATGAATTAAAGCAACAGGATTAATCATTTTAAACTTTTCGTCTTCACTCTTTTCATATGATACCTCGTTTTCTTTTACTTCATAAGTAAAATCAAAAGTAAGATCTTCAAATTTTGGCTCAATATATTCTTTTTTTTCATCTTCTTTAAAGTCAATTTCATTATTTATAGTTGTTACTTCATTTAAATTAGAAATAGGTCTATCTTCATATTTTACTTCTGGTATTAAAGTTAATTTTTCTAAAGTATTTGAAATACAATCTGTTATTAAATTTAAAAGATTATCTATTTTAGATATTTTTACATCCATTTTAGTAGGATGTACATTAACATCTACTAAAGAAGTATCACAATCTATTTTTATAACAACAATTGGATATTTATCTTTTGGAATATAAGTGTGATAAGCTTCAACAATACATCTATTTATTAAAGTATTTCTAATACATCTTCCATTTACTAAAATAGTAATATTATTTTTACTAGATCTAGCATTTTCAGGGTATGATATATAACCACTTATTTCATAATCATCATCGCTATTTTTTATGCCAACCATTTTTTTTGCTACACTTATACCATAGATATTACTTATAACTTTAAGTAAATTACCACTGCCATCAGTGTTTAATAATGTTTTATCATTATTTATCAAAGTAAAACTAATATTTGGAAAAGAAAGTGCCATTTTATTAACATAATCCACAATATTAGCAAGTTCTGTATATAAACTTTTCAAGTATTTATACCTTGCTGGAGTATTAAAAAAGATATCTGACACTGTTATTTCTGTTCCTTTTCTTAAATCACTATTTTTTATTTCTTTAATTACTCCACCAGATACAAAAATTTCTGTTCCTGTTACTCCATCTGATGTTTTAAGTAAAAAATTAGATACACTAGCAATTGAAGGAATTGCTTCTCCTCTAAAACCTAAGGTATTGATATTAAATAGATCTTCATCAGTATAAATTTTGCTTGTAGCATGTCTTTCAAGACAAAGTTTGGCATCATTTTTATTCATACCACAACCATCATCTATTACTTTAATCATTTTAATACCTGAATCAATCAGTTCTATCTTTATAGTTGAAGAATTAGCATCAATTGAATTTTCTACCAATTCTTTAACAACATTCATTAATTTTTCAACAACTTCTCCTGCTGCTATTTTATTGGATAAGTTTACATCCATTACCTTTATTACATCCATAAAAACACCTAATCGTTGCAAAGACTATTTGTTAAATAATCATTTATTACTTCTTCTCCATTACAGACTAATCTAACACAATAAATTTCTTTTTGAGAACCATCTGCATAAATAAATTTAATATTTCCATCTACAGTTTCACATCTTTCTCCATTAAATGTAAAAGTTGCATTAAAATTATCTATGGGAACAGGAGTATTAACATAAGTTCCATTATCAATTCTATAAATACCAAAAGTTGATATAACATTTTGTCTTAAAGTAACTTTTTCATCTTCTATTGCTCTTTGTTTGTACCTTGTAACAGATACTACTGCAATAGTTGATATAAGAGCAAGAATTACAATTACTGCGATTAACTCTACTAAAGTAAAACCTTTTTTATTTTTCACAAAAACCATCTCCAATTTAATTCTATCAAAATAATATTAATTAGTCTAGAAAAATAATAAAAGTGTCATAAGACTTTTATCTAACATAAATTATTATAGAAAGGGGAATTTTTATGTATTACAATAATTCTTATTCAGGAAATAGTTGTCCTTGCAATAGTCAAAATTATTACAACACTAGTAAACCATACTACACTACAAGTCAACCATATTACTCAAATAATCCAGCATACTATGGTAATAATAGAAGACTTATCGGTGGTGCTGGCTCATTTTTAGTACCATTTGGCTTAGGATTTTTAAGCGCTCCATTATTCTTTGGACCAAGACCTAGACCATATTACTATCAACCATATCCTTATTACTACTAAAAACTAGTTTTACTAGTTTTTTTATTTAACTAAAACAAAACGAGAACTGCAGCGACTATTTACTCTATTATAGGGTGCATTATAAAAAAAGAATATTGTTGTATATGAAGAATCAAAAAGAGTACCAGTTCCATAGCCACCACGATATATCCAACCATTTTTAGCTAAAAAATGAGTTGAACTTATGTTAGTATACCAATATGCTGTTTGTTCAACACCTTCTAAAGCATTTGTAACCATACCAACATTGCCGTATACATAATTATAATATTTTTGTTCTGGAAAAGCATCAAATCCTGAATCAGTTGTACTATCTTTATTATTTCCCATAACATATTCTTCAGCTCCACCACTCATGTCATATACGCCATAGATATTTCCGGTTGTTGATGCTTCCATTCCCAAACTTGTTTCATATGTGCCATTATTTGTATCAACTTCTGTATTTGCAAAAGATCCATATCCTGTTATAAAACTACTATTATTATTTATTCCTACTTCAGTACAACTTGTTGATGATGTACATCTGCCATAGATACTTTGAGTAAGATAAGCTACTGCAAGCCATTCATTGTTTTTCATCATATGGGTATCTAGTGTTGTATCTATGCCAGTATCTAAACCATATTGATTACCAGTTTGTTTCATACTTAAACTGGCATAAAAGAAATTACTTACATTATTGTATCTTAATGACGTTTTATTAGGAAGTATTCTTATACCACTTGCATTACTACAAGTATCATTTGTACATTCTAAATTATTATCAATGGTACTACTTGATAATGTTTCATGACTTAATTCAAATTTACCTGCCCAAAATCCTGTTAACTCTTCACTTCCAAAAGTAAATGAATCATGAGCACTTGTTTTATTATCAACAAATGTTATATCAAAAGCTCCAGGTAATGCTTGCGTACCACCATTATAATTTTCTATATCTCCTGTTGCTGTAAATCTTGGTATCCATACCCACATTGTATTTATATCTGCCATATTTATTAGTGTTCCAGCTTTTGCTTTCATATAAGTTTCTCTACTTGTTTCTGTTACTGTTACTGCATTGGCCCACATTCTATTACTATATGAATACCACTGATTGTCTACATCTCTATTTTTACTATCTGCTTTTTTCCATGTGCCAGAGACATCATCATAATATACTGCTACCATTCCTGTTGCTAATTCCGGTTTATTTGCTCCACTTT
>JAQXMG010000078.1 GCA_029012525.1 bacterium | reverse complement strand
GAACATTATCAATTTGGCTGTGAAGTTTATGGTAGTTTTGATCCAATTATTGATGCTGAAATTATAAGTATTCCATACACTTTATTTACAAGTTTAGGACTTAATGTAAAAGTTCATATTAATAGTCTTGGAGATGCCACGTCACGTACATCATATAGAGATGCTTTAATTAGTTATTTATCTCCTCATATTGATGAATTATGTAGTGATTGCAAAGAAAGATTTGAAAAAAATCCTTTACGTATTTTAGATTGTAAAGTTGATAAAGATAATGAAATACTTAAAAATGTTCCTAAGACAATTGATTATTTAAGTGAAGAAGCAAAAGAATATTTTGATAAAGTATTAAAGTATTTAGATGCTTTAGAGATAGATTATGTTGTTGATCCTAAAACTGTTAGGGGACTTGATTATTACACTCATACTGTGTTTGAAATAGAATGTGTTGATGCAGTAAATAAAAATAGTGTTTTGTGTGGTGGAGGTAGATATAATAATTTAATTGAGAATTTAGGTGGACCAAAAACTCCTGCCGTTGGCTTTGGAATGGGTACTGAAAGACTTCTTGAAGTTCTATCTTCTAATGATTTAGGATTTAACTTAGATGATTCTTTAGATTGTTATGTTATTCCAGTATCTGACAATGAAAAATGCGAAGCTTTAACATTATGTCATGCACTTCGTCTTATGGGATTTAAATCAGATGTTGATAATATGAATAGAAATGTTAAAAATAATTTTAAACAAGCTGAAAAACTAAATACCAAGTTTGCTATAGTAATTGGAGAAGAAGAGTTAAAAGAAGGCTATTACACTGTTAAAAATATGAAATCTAAAACGAATGAAGAAGTTAATACTAAACTTATAATTGATTATTTAATGGAAAAATTATCTGAAGATGATGATTGCTGTGATGATAATTACGATTGTAATTGTAGTTGTGGGGAAAATTGCTATTGTGATGACGAATGTAATTGTGGTGATGATTGCCATTGTAAAAAGTAAAATTATTTTAGAATAGGAAGTTGTATTATGGAAAAAATAAAATTTAGTGAATTAGAAAATTATTTTGATAAAGAAATTGAAGTATCTGGTTTTATTGAAAATATAAGAGTTCTTCAATATGTTATATTTATTGTTTTAAAAGATAAATATGGTAAACTTCAAGTTACTATTGAAAAAGAAGATGAAAATAATAGTAAGTTAGTAGAAATTGCTAGTAATTTAACATTAGATAGTACAGTTAAAATAAAAGGTATTTTAAAACAAAATCCTAAAGTTAAATTAAATGGTATGGAACTTATTCCAAGTTGTATTGAAGTAACAAGTAAAAGTTTAGAAGAATTACCAATTAATTATAAAGACTTAGCTAATACTTTAATTGATACAAGACTTGATAACAGAATGCTTGATTTAAGAAATGAAAGAAATAATTATATTTTTAGAATTCAATCTGATTTGATAAGAAATTTAAGAGATACTTTATATAATAAAGATTTCATGGAAATTCATACTCCAAAATTAATTGGAGCAGCAAGCGAAAGTGGATCTGAAGTATTTGAAGTAAAATATTTTGAAAGACTTGCTTATCTTGCTCAAAGTCCTCAATTTTATAAACAAATGGCTATGGCAAGTGGCTTTGAAAAGATATTTGAAGTAGGTCCTGTTTTTAGAGCAGAAAATTCTAATACTAATAGACATGCTACAGAATTTACTAGTTTCGATGTTGAGTTTAGTTATATTAATTCTTTTTCTGATGTTATGGATTTAGAAGAAGAAATGATAACAAATGGCTTAGCATTTATTAAAGAAAAATATGGTGATAAGATAAAAGAATTATTTAATGTTGACGTTGTTGTTCCAACTCGTCCTTTTCCAAGAGTTAAGTTAAATGATTTGTATAAAGAATTAGAAAGTCTTTATGGATATAAAGCAGAAGGGGAAGATTTATACGATTTATCAAGTGAAGGCGAGAAATTAGCAGCTCGTTATGCAATGGATAAATATAATAGTGAGTTTATCTTTATTACTGGTTATCCTGCCGAAAAACGTGCATTTTATCATATGAGAGATGATGATGGGCTTTTAAATGGTTATGATTTAATTTGGAAAGGTACAGAAATAACAACTGGCGCTCAAAGAGAACACAGATATGAAGTTTTAAAACGTCAAGCAGAAGAAAAAGGTTTAAAAGAAGATATTAAATTCTATTTAGATTTCTTTAAATATGGATGTCCTCCTCATGGTGGATTTGGTCTTGGAGTAGATAGACTTACTTTAGTATTATTAGAAATTCCAGTAAAAGAAGCTATGTTTATTTTTAGAGGTCCAAATAGACTTAATCCATAAGGCAAAATTTATGAATAATTTAGAAGAAATTGAAAGAAGTATTATTAAGAAATTTAGAAGTAAAATTTATCGTAAATTTATAAGAGCAGTAAAAGATTTTGAACTTATAAGTGAAGGAGATTCTATTTGTTGTTGTATAAGTGGTGGCAAGGATTCGTTTTTACTTGCAAAATGTATGCAAGAATTAAAGATACATTCAAAATATAAGTTTGCTTTAAAATTTCTTGTAATGGATCCTGGTTATAGTGAGGAACATTTAAATAAAATAAAGAAGAATCTTGATATTTTAAATATAGATGCGACAATATTTAAGTCTAATATCTTTGATGAAATAAAAGATTCTTCTTCACCATGTTATTTATGTGCAAGAAAAAGAAGAGGCAATTTATATGCGACTGCTAAAGAAATGGGATGCAATAAAATTGCTTTAGGTCATCATTTTGATGATGTTATTGAAACAATACTTTTAAATGTTTTATATGCTGGTTGTTATAAAACAATGATGCCAAAACTTAAAAGTAAAAACTTTGCTGGAATGGAACTTATAAGACCAATGTATTATATAAAAGAAGATGATATAAAATCATGGGTGAGATATAATAATCTAGGATTTATTGATTGTGCCTGTGGTGTTACTAAAAAGAATTTAGGTAAAAGACTTGAAGTTAAAAATCTTATAAAAGAATTTAGAAAAACTTATGATAATATTGATATAAACATTTTAAATAGTAGTAAAAATGTTTATATTGATAGCATTTTATCTTATAAAGATAAAGATGGTATTCATGATGTTTTAAGCGATTATGAGGATATTTATGAAGAAGAATAATTTATATGATTTAATTCTTGTAATTATAAGCGTTTTATATAACTGTTTTGTTTATTCATTTGGAAGAATGTTTCCAGATAGAGCAATACTAGTTGGAAATGCACTTGATTTAAAAATACCTTATGTTGGATTTTTTATCTATTTTTATATATCTTGGTATTTATTTATTGTTTTAATACCATATCTTATATCATTTTATGATAAAGATAGGTTTCATAAATATTTAACAATGATTTTTATTAGTTTAACTGTATCACTTGTAATATATATTTTATTTCCAACAGTAATGATAAGAACTAACTTAGACTTACTTACAAATTCATTTACTGATAGAGTTGTAAAATTTATTTATGGAGTAGGTAGTGTTAATGCATGTGCACCTAGTTTACATGTTTTACTTGCAAGTGGATATATGTTGCCTCTTATTGGAACTAAAAAGATACCAGTTTGGTTAAAAGTACTTGGTTTGCTATCAGGAACACTAATTATTTTATCAACTGTATTAGTTAAGCAACATGTGTTAATTGATTTAGTTGTAGCTATTCTAATAAATGTCGTTTCATGGATATTGGTTTGTAAATTTAAATTAGATAGATTTTTAAGAAAGATAGTTAAGTGATAAAATTTTTTTGTAAATTTTTTGTAAACTTACTAGATTTTAAAAATGATTTTTGCTACAATATAATTACCAGAGAATAATATTTGTATAAACCCTACAAACATTCGATACGGGAATCAAAATAGTTGTTGGTGTTGAATGCTTATCATTGATAAGACTCCTAAAGACAATTGTATGATACCCACCTGTAATTATACAGGTTTATCGTCTTATTCTTCTGGTTTTTTTGTGGACAAAAGTTTAATTTTCTAGTATAATTAGTTTTGGAGCTGATGTTTATGAAAAATAGAAGTGAATTAAGAGAAATAATTATTACAGTTTTATATCAAATTTATATATATAATAATATTAAAGAAGAATACGTAATAAATGATATTATAAAAGAAAATTTAGAAACTAAAAATGAATTCGTTGAAACATGTGTCCATGGTGTTATAGAAAAACAAAAAGCTATTGAAAAACTTGCTAATAAGTATTTAAAAAATTGGGATATCAATAGACTTAGTAAAGTAGATAAAGCAATTATTTCACTTGCCATTTTTGAACTTATGTATACAGATACTCCAAATATTGTTTGTATTAATGAAGCAATTAATTTAGCTAAAAAATATAGTGATGATGATGTAGTTAAAATGATTAATGCTACACTTGATGGAATTTATAAAAATGAAATTAATGAATAACGATGATTAATAAATTGTCGTTTTTTTATGTAAAATTCTAGGTATTTTAAACATTTTATGATACAATTAATAAGAGGTAGATCATATGAACAATGAATATTTAACAGTTACTCAAATAAATAAATATATAAAATATAAATTTGATAACGATGAAAATCTTAACCTTGTTTATTTAAAAGGAGAAATATCAAACTTTAAAAATCATTCAACTGGGCATCTTTATTTTACAATAAAAGATGAAACATCAAGAATTATGGCAGTTATGTTTAGAAATAATGCATCAAAAATTAAGTTTAATCCAGTTGATGGAAGTAAAGTTTTAGTAGTAGGCAGAGTTGGTGTTTATGAAGCTAATGGAAACTATCAAATCTATGTTGAAGAAATGCTTGAAGACGGTGTAGGAAATCTTGCAATAGAGTTTGAAAAATTAAAGAAAAAATTATCAGAAAAAGGATATTTTGATGATAAATATAAAAAACCAATACCAAAGTTTCCAAAAAAAATTGGTATTATAACTGCAACAACAGGTGCTGCAATAAGAGATATAATAACAACAATTAATCGTAGATATAGAAATGTTGAGCTTGATATATTTCCTTGTTTAGTTCAAGGAGTTGATGCTAAAAATGATATCGTAAGAAATCTTAAAATAGCTAATAACTTTGATTTAGATTTAATTATTTTAGGTCGCGGTGGAGGTTCTATTGAAGATTTATGGGCATTTAACGAAGAAATAGTTGCAGAAGCAGTATTTAAAAGTAAAATACCAATAATTAGTGCAGTAGGTCACGAAATAGATTTTACAATAAGTGATTTTGTTGCTGATCTTCGTGCTCCAACACCAACCGCTGCAGCAGAACTTGCTGTTCCAAATACTATAGAACTTATAACATATATTAATCAACTTAATATAAGAAAAAATAAAAGTATATTAAATATAATTAATAAAAAACGTGAAAAACTTGATGCTTTAAAAACTTCATATATTTTAAAAAATCCACAAAGTATATATGAAGTTAAAGCCCAAAAAATAGATAATTTAATTGAAAAATTAATTTATGTAACAAGCTCTAAAATAACAAATAATAAAAATATACTTGATAATTTAAATAATAAAAAAGATGTTCTAATTAAAAATATATTAGATAAAAAAACAAATAGATATTTAAATATTTTAAATAAATTAGAACCACTTAATCCTATTTTAACTATTAAAAGAGGATATACAATAACTAAAAAAGATGATAAATCACTTTCAAGTATAAAAGATGTATTTGAAAATGATTTAATAAAAACAACGCTAAATGATGGTATTATAACATCAAAAGTAATAAGTATGGAGGAAATGTAATATGGAAAATAATAACTTAAGTTTTGAAGAAAAATTAACTAATTTAGAAAAAATTGTTAGAGATTTAGAAAGTGGAGATATAAAACTAGATGATGCGATAAATAAATTTAATGAAGCAATGCAACTAGCAAATTCATGCAATAAAACTTTAGAAGAAGCAACTAAAACAGTAAATAAAGTATTAAATAAAGATGGTGTTTTAGAAGATTTTGAACCAACTGAAGAATAGGAATGAATTTTATTATGAAGATGTTATTAAGAATTTTTAGATATTCTTTAAATATAATTTATTTCTTTTTTAAGTTATTTAAAACTAATAAGAATAAAATAACTTTTTTAAGTAGGCAAGATAATAATATAACACTTGATATGAAACTTATAAGTGATGAACTTTTAAAAGAAAATAAAGATTTAAAACTAGTATTTTTATGTAAAAGATTTGATAATATTAAAAAACATTTTATATCATATGGGTTTTATACATTAAAAACAATGTATCATGTGGCAACATCACATGTTTGTATAATCGATTCTTATTCCCTTCCAATATCTGTTTTAAAACATAAAAAAGATTTAAAAGTAATGCAAATATGGCACGCGATGGGCGCAATAAAAAAATTTGGTTATCAAACAGTTGGCAAAACATCAGGAAGAAAAGTTGCTGTTTCAGAAGAATTAAGAATGCATAAAAACTATGATAAGATTATTTCAGGATCAAGTGCTATGACAAAATATTTTATGGAAGCATTTGGATATAAAAAAGATGTTTTCTTAAATTATGGACTTCCTAGGATTGATTATTTACTTAATAACGAAGAAAACTTAAAAAAAGAAATATTAAATAAATATAAGGATTTATCTAATAAAATAAATATTTTATATGCACCAACTTTTAGAAAAACATTTGATGATGAAACAGATAAATTAATAGAAAACATTGATTTTAATAAGTATAACTTAATAGTAAAATCACATAAGAATCAAGATATAAAATTAGATAATAAAAATATTTATACTTGTGATGATTTTACTTCTTTAGAACTTATTACAGTTTGTGATTATTTAATTACAGATTATTCAGCAATAGCAATTGAAGCAGCAATTCTAGATAAAAAAACATATTATTTTGTATTTGATTATGAAAAATATAAAGAAAATAATGGATTAAATATTGATTTATATAAAGAAATGCCAGGATTTGTTTTTAAAGATGCCAAAGATTTAATAGAAAATCTAGAAAAAAATGAATATGATATGAATGCTTTGAAAAAATATAAAGATAAATATATTGAAGTTCAAGATGGGACTTCAACTAAAAAAATAGTAAATGAAATACTAAATTGGATAGGTGATTAAATTGATAAAAGTAAGTATAGTTGTACCAGTTTATAAAACTGAAAAATATCTAGAAAAGTGTTTAGATTCGCTTGTAAATCAAACATTAAAAGATATTGAAATCATTGCAGTAAATGATGGTAGTCCTGACAATTCTTTATCTATTTTAAAAAAATATAAGAAAAAGTATCCTGATAAAGTTGTTGTTATTAATAAAGAAAATGAAGGTGTTGCTGTTGCTAGAAATAATGCAATAGAAGTTGCAACAGGTAAATATATTGGTTTTGTTGATAGTGATGATTATGTTGAACTTGATATGTTTGAAAAATTATATAATAAGGGGGTTAAAGAAAAAGCAGATATTGTTGTTTCTGGTTATTATAATGAAGATGATAATTCTAAAACAAAAGAAATGTCTTTAGATGATGAAATATACTATGGTAAAAAATTATCTCAAAATCCTGAACTTTTAATGCATTCTAATTCATTTATTACAAGTAAAATATTTAAAAGAGATTTTTTAATAAAAAATAATTTTTCTTTTTCTAAGTACAAGATTTTTGAAGATTTACTTTTTGTTTATTCAAGTTATTTAAAAGCAAATAAAATTGTTAAAGTAAATTTACCTTTATATCATTATATAAGAAGAGAAAATGTATCTGTAACAGGAACACTTAATGATAAATTTTATGATATTATCCCTGTAATGAATGACTTAAAAGAGTTTTATATAAAAAATTCTGACTGGAAACTTTTTGAAAAATATATTACTTATTTAGCAATACATCATACATATTTAAGATATGTTTTGCCAGTAGGATTATCTAAACTAAAAGAAAAATATAAATATATGAAAAATACAATGAAATTCTTAGATGAATTTAATCCTAACTGGAGAAAAAATGAATATTTTAAAATAAAAGGATTAAGTAAATATCCTTATGATAATGCACTATTTTTTATTGTGGCGCCTTTTTGTAAGAATGTTATTTATAAAATAAAAAAATATATTTCATTTGTTGGAATACATGTTGTATGTGGTTATTATAAAAAATTAGAAAAAAAAGAAATTAATAATTATTCAATATTTATTGATAGTCAACATGGAAATGATATAAATGGGAACATGTTTTATTTAATAAAAGAACTTAATAATGATCCTAAATATAAAAATTATATTATTAATGTTGCAGTAGAAAAAAATAGAGTAGATGAATTTATAACAAAATTTAAAAATAATAATATTACTAATTATAATTTAGTTATTCCAAAAACAATTAATTATTTTAAATCACTTGCAACATCTAAATATTTATTTTCTGATACATCACTTCCAATTTATTATTCAAAAAGAAAAGAACAAGTATATTTAAATACATGGCATGGAACTCCACTTAAAACATTAGGAAAAAGTGTCAAATATGATTTTTATAATATTTCAAATGTTCAAAAAAACTTTGTTATCGCAGACTATGTATTATATCCAAATGAGTTTATGAAAGATATAATGATTAAAGATTATATGCTTTATATGAATAATAATAAATATGTGCTTTCAGGATATCCAAGAAATAGTATTTTTAAAAGCGATAATAAAAGAAATGATAAAAAACAAAGAATTGCATATATGCCAACATGGCGTGGAACACTTAATAATAAGGATATGTCTCATGTTGAAAAAACTATTGATATTTTAAAAGAAATTGATTCTAAATTAAATTCAAATCAAGAGTTTTATATTAATATGCATCCATATATGAAAAACAAAATAAATGTAAGTGAGTTTAAAAATATAAAATTATTTCCTAAAAATATGGAAACATATGAATTCTTAAATACATGTGATATTTTAATTACTGATTATTCAAGTGTATTCTTTGATTATGCAGTATCAAATAAAAAAATAATTTTATTTGTATATGATCTTGAAGAATATATAATAGGAAGAGGAATGTATTTAGATATTAATAATTTACCTTTTCCTAAAGTTAAAACAGTTGATGAGTTATTTAATGAATTTGATAAAGAAAAAGAAAACTACGATGATTTTATTAATGAATATTGTAATTACGACACAAAAGATAATGCAAAAAAAGTGTTAGATCTTGTTATAAATGATAATAAAGATAATTTAGTTATAAGTGATTTTCCAAAAATGGATAAAGAAAACATTTTATTAATATCAAATAGTTTATCTTATGCAAATAAATTTAATGATTTATGTAAAACAATTGATTTTAATTCATGCAATTGCTATTTAAGTTTTTCAAATAAATCAATTTCATTAAATAAATATAGACTTCAAAAACTAGATAATACTTGTAAATACTTTGGATATTTTAGTCCATTTATTACAACATCACTTACTGAATATGTCATGTTATATTTATTTAAACGCAATTTAATTAAATATAATTCACATAAAAATAAAATAGATAATATTTATAAACATGAATATAACAGAAGATATTACAACACTTCATTTGATAAAGTATTGTTGTTTGATGAAGAAAACTTAAATGAAATATATTTATATTCATTAAGTGATATAAAAGAAAAATATATATATTTATCAAAAATAAAATCAATTATAAATTTTGAACTCTTAAATAATTATGATAAAATATATTTAAAAAGTGAAAATGATAAAAAATACTTAATAGAAAAAGGAATTAATAAAAATAAAATTGTTGTAGTTAAAGATAAAATTATAATTAAATAATTTTTACAAGAGGTGGTAAAAAATATGAATGATTTACAAAAAAAATTATTAGAATTATTAAAAGAAATAGATGAAATATGTAAAAAACATAATATTACTTATTATATAGATGGTGGAAGTGCAATAGGTGCGATAAGACATCGTGGTTTTATTCCTTGGGATGATGACATAGATATTGTTATGACAAGGGATAATTATAATAAGTTTTATAAAGTTATTCAAAAAGAAATAAGAGATGATAGAAAGTTTGAATGTTTTGAAAACAATAAAAAATATTCAATGTTATATGCAAGATATTGCGATAGAACTACAACATCAATTCTTAGAACATCAATGCTTGATGTTTTTGAAAGTGGAGTATTTATTGATATCTTTATTCTTGATCCATTTCCAAATGAAGATAAAAAAAGAGAAAAGTTTATAAGACTTTTTAGAGCATATGCAGAGTATGTTAATCCATATTACTATGACGCTATTATATGCGAAAACTATAATGACGTTAGAAAATTAAGAGTACTTGGATTTTTATTAGGAAGAAAAAGACTTCATAAATATATTAATAAAAAAATATTTTCATATAAAGAAGAAGATTGTAAAGATTATTTTTTTAGATTTGATTTATTTCAGTTTATTTATCCAAAGGAATTTTTTAAAGAACCTAGATATATGATGTTTGGAGATTTTTTGGCACCAACACCAACAAAAATAGAAGATTATTTAAAAATACATTATGGTAATACTTGGATGTATATTCCAAGAGGAAGTAACCAAGAAGTTCATAATGTTGTAACCAATTTAAACGTTCCTTATCAAAAATTTAAGGATGATTATTTTAAATTTGTTCCAGAAGATGCAATTAATGTTTATAAAAAATTCCATATAAAAAGACTTAAAAATGTTAAATTAAAAACTGAACAAGATAGATTAAAGTATAAGATGAAGGCAGTAAAAGAAGAAATGTCTTTAAATAAAAAATTAGATGATATTAATGTAAAAAAATTATATCAAAAAAATGATTATAAAAAACTAAATGAAGTTTTTAAAGAATACTATGAGGTACAGTTAAATAAAAATTATTTAAAAAATAATATCACAATTAATATTGGAGAAAATGTATATTACGCAGTATCAAATTTGCTAAATAATGGTTATTATTATAAAGCAAAAAAATTATTAAAACTATATAATGATAAGTATAATGATTTAAAAAATCTAGTTGATTTAGTTGAAAAATTAAATGATTATTATTATAAAAATGAATTTGATAAATATTATGAACTTATAAATAAATACTATGATAAATATAATTATATTATTGATTTTATTGAAGGTAAGATTAAATATTTAATTAAAGAAAAAAGATATGATGATGCAAATAAATTAATTGAAGAATCACTTAAAAAATATGAAAAGACAGATTTTTTATTAAAATACAAAGCAGATATTTTATATAAAACAAATAAAAAAGAAGCAATTAAGTTATATAATTCTTTACTTGAAGATATAGATAATGGTATATTAATTCTTGAAATTAAAGATTTATTAGGAGTTGAAGTATAATGAATGAAACACAAGAAAAAATGTATGAGTTACTAAAAGAACTGATTAAAATTTGTGAAAAAGAAAAAATAGATTATTCTATTAACAATAAGTTATTATTTGATGCTATAAATAATAATGAAATAACGGGAACTTATCATGATTTTTCTATTGTAATTAAAAGTGATGACATAGAAAAATTAGTTAGTGCTGTTAAAGATATTAAAAATCGTTCTATTGAAAGTTTAAGAACAAATAAAAGATTTCCAGGACTTCATTTAAGATTTGTTGCAGAAGATACTTTATATTTTCAAACAGAAAAATATAATGTTTATAAAAAAATGGGATTTGCTATAGATATTCATGTTTTAAGATATCATCCAAAAGATAAAAAACAACTTAAAATAAATAATATTTTAGAAACTGGAATTGAAGTATTAAATGGAAGAACTTTAAAAGGTGGTATGAAAGCAAAAGTGTATGCCTTAATTGTGTTTATGCTTGGAATAATTGGAAAAAAAAGACGTGCTAAATTTATATATAACAGAATTTATAAAGTAGATAATCCTAACAAAAAATATTTATATTATAAACCACTTTTATTAAAACCTGAAAAATATGATTCTAATATATTTGATAAAACAAGTGATATAAAATTAAATAAAGATAAATTTAAATATATTAACGATGACTATTATATTAATACTAGATTAAAAGATTATACAATACATAGCCTAAATAATAATTATGGTCCAAATTATATAATTGATAAAGATATTCCTTACAAATTATATTTTAAAGAATGTAAAAAACAAGGTGTTGATTTTAAAAAATATATAACAAAAAAAATTATATTAGGATTAAAAAATAGAAAAATAAGAAAATATCGTAAATATGTTAATCATTGTTGGGATGTAATGTATAGAACAAGAGATAGATTTGAATTATATGAATATTATAAACCACTTAAAAATGAAATAATTGATTTATATCAAAAGAAAGATTATGAAAAGTTAGAAGAAATATTAAAAAAATATACTGATTTATTATATTATTATTATACTAAAAAGTTATGTTTAGTATTTGATCCAGTAATTTTTGATATTACAAAAGAATTACTAATAAAACAAGAAAAAAAAGAATATGTTGAAGAATTAATAAAAATGTGTCCAAAAGAACATTTAATTCCTTTAGATTATTAATGAGGTTATCATGGTAGAAGAAGTACAAAAAGAATCATTAAGATTGATGAAGGAAATAGATGAAATATGTAAAAAATATGATATTACTTATTATGGTGAAGGTGGAACTATAATTGGAGCATTAAGACATCAAGGGTTTATTCCTTGGGATGATGATATGGATATTGTTATGACAAGGGATAATTTTACAAAATTTGTTCAAGCACTAAAAAAAGAAAATCCAAAAAATCGTGTTTTAGAATATCCTGAAGGAAATAAGGAATATCCACTTGTTACAATAAAATATATGAATACAGATACAGCATCAATATTTAAATCATTATTTTTAGATATATGTGCTGGAGGATTATTTATTGATATATTTATACTTGATCCAATTCCAAGAGGAAAAGAAAAATGGTTTAAAAAGAATTTCTTAAGTTATTGTGAAATACTATGTCCTTATTATGTTATTAACGAAGAAAGTAGTTATTTTAGATATAGAATTGATTTATTAAAAGAAAAACTTTTTGGTAGAGACTATGTTTTAAATAGTTATAGAAAAAAATTATTTAACTATAAAGAAGAAGAGTGTGATGAATTTTTAATTAGATGGGGAATTACATATCAAACAGTAAAAAAAGAATATTATGGTAAACCAAGATATTGTAAATTTAATGATATGAAACTTCCTGTACCAAGTAAATCAGAAAGAATTTTAACAAATTATTTTGGAGATGATTGGTATATATTGCCTTCTCTAGTTGAACAACTTCAACATGATATTATTAGAGACTTAGATAATAGTTATAAAAAATATAAAGATGATTATATGAAATATATTGATAAAGAAAGAGTTCAAAAAGATTTTCTTAAATCAAAAATATTAAGAATGAAAAAACTTAACTTTGAA
>JAQXMG010000077.1 GCA_029012525.1 bacterium | reverse complement strand
ATAAAACAAGTAATGATATTTATGTTGTTGGAAGTACAAATGCAGGAAAATCCACTTTAATTAATAAGATAATTACAGATTATGCTATAGATAAAAAAGGTGAAATAACAATTTCTCCAATGCCATCAACTACTTTAAATGAAATTAGAGTATCATTTAATAATTTTGATTTAATTGATACTCCAGGTTTAGTAGAAAATGGTAATATCTTAAATTATGTTGATTTAAAAAGTATTAAAAAAATATCATGTAAGAAAGAAATTAAACCTCGTACTTATCAAATAAAAAAAGGTCAATCTCTTTTAATCGATGGTTTAGTAAGAATAGATTATTTAGAAGATACAAAAAATAGTTTTACTTTTTTCATATCAAATGATATTGATATTGTAAAAAAACAAACTAAAAATATAGCTATTTCTAATATTAATAATCTTGATTTAAAAATAAGACCACATAATGATCTTGTTATAAGCGGCCTTGGTTTTATTAAAATAATTGATGATTGTAAAATTAAAATATATATAAATAAAAAAGTAGAAGTATTTACAAGATCATCACTTATTTAACTTTATAAATACCATAACTATTATTGGTTGGATCTTTAAATAATATATCTATTTTTAAAGGAAAATAAGTTAAAATAGTAAAAATAAGGTAGATTATAATAATAGATATACCAGATATTAAGTTAAGTTTTTTATTGTTCTTTCTTTTTTCTATTTGCTCTTTAACAAAACTTGTAATTATTATTGTAATAAAATAGATTATTAAAGTAACTATTAAATTTTCACCAAATAACTTATAAATTGGAAGATAGATAATTAGAAAAATAACAATATTAATAATAGCTCCGATAGTATTACTTTCAATATAATTATTTGGTTTATTTTTATAAAATAAATAAATAATAAGTGTTAAAAACATATATGAGGTAAAAATAAGTTTCATGTGTTCAAAGATTGATTCATTAACTGGTGCGATAATTGTTATGGGAAATATTGGTAAATAATTATAAAAAGAGTGAAAAAGAAAGGAAAATAAAAAAATAAATCCCGTATTAATCAATATTTTTTTAAACATTTTTTATCAACTCCATAAATATTATGGTAAAATATGTATTAATTATGTATAAAAAAAGGAGGTGCTTTTATGAATAGTGATGAAAAAATAAAAGAAATAAGAAATGCAGTTGATATTGTATCAGTTATTTCTTCTTATATACCTTTAGTAAAAAAGGGTAAAAACTATTTTGGAGTATGTCCTTTTCATGATGATACTAATCCTTCGATGAGTGTTTCAAGCGAAAAACAAATCTATAAATGTTTTTCTTGTGGTGCCAGTGGTAATGTCTTTAATTTTATAATGGATTATGAAAAAGTTGATTTTAAAGAAGCACTAAATATATTATCTAAAATAAGTGGTATACCATTAGATAACACCTATGTATCAAAGCCACGTAAATATGAAAAATTTTATAAAATATATGATCTATCTTGTAAGTATTATCAAAACAACTTAAGTTGTGAAGATGGAGCTGTTGCTAAAAATTATTTATATCAAAGGAAAATAGATGATGAACTTATTAAAGTATTTAAAATAGGACTTTCAAAAATAGGAAATAATTTGACCGAACTTTTGACAAAAAAAGATTATTCTATGAAAGAACTTGAACTTATTGGTTTAACAAGTAATAATAGAGATTTGTATCAAAATAGAATTATGTTTCCTCTTTTTAATATAACTGGAGAAGTTGTAGGTTTTTCTGGTAGAATTTATAATAGCAAAAGTGATAGTAAGTATATCAATACTAAAGAAACACCAATCTTTAAAAAAGGCGAACTTTTATATAATTATCATTTAGCTAAAGAAGAAGCAAGAAAAGAAAAAAAGCTTATTATAGTCGAAGGATTTATGGATGTAATAAGACTATATTCAGTAGGAATAAAAAATGTTGTTGCTTTAATGGGAACTGCTTTAACTAAAGAACAAATTACTCTAATTAAAAGAGTATCAAATAACATTATTATTTCATTAGATGGAGATTCTCCAGGTAAAAAAGCATGTTATAATGTTGGAGAAGCTTTAGAAGAAGCAGGTTTTGATGTTTCTGTTATAACTTTAAAAGAAAATTTAGATCCTGATGAATTTATAATAAAATATGGAAAAGAAGAGTATCAAAAACTTCTTGATAATCCTTATTCATATAATGAATTTAAGGTAAATTATTTAAAAGAAGGTAAAGATTTAACTAAAATAGAAGATCAAACGGTGTATATAAATAATGTCTTAGATTCTTTAAAAAATGAAGAAGATGAAATAAAAATAGAACTAATTTTAAAAAAAATAACTTTAGAATTTGGAATAGATATAGATATTTTGCGAAAAAAGTTGCAAAATATTAAAAAATGTAGTAAAATTGAAGCGTTCAAAAAAGTTGAAGTGAAAAAGGTTTCTAAAGATAAATATCAAAAAGCTACTTATGGTATTTTATATTATATGCTATATAATAAAGAATGTAGAAAGATTTATGAAAAACAACTTAACTATTTACCAGATGAGACTAGTAGATATTTAGCTAACGAGATAATTTATATGTTTAAACAAGATGATAATTTACTCCTTGCTGATTTTATTACTACTTTAACTGATAAACCAGAGCTTAAGAAACTTTTAGATGAGGTTTTAAATTATGAACAAGATTTATCTAATTTAGGATGTTTTAACGAATATATTACTGATATCTACGGGTATAATAAGAATCAGGAAATAAAAAGATTAAAAGATTTAATGAAAAAAGAAGTAGATCCAGAAAAACAAGCTTTGTTAGCAGAAAAAATTAGATTAGTAAAAATAGGGAGTTGAATTTAAATGATTAATGAAATTAAAACATTTGAAGAACGAAAAGAAGAATTGCTTGAATTAGGTAAGAAAAATGGTAATATTACTTATGAACAAATCGCAGATAAATTAAAAGGCATTGAAGCAGATAGTGATATGCTTGATGAATTATACAATATGTTTGTTCAAAATAATATTGATGTAATATCAACAACTGAAGATGAAGATGAAGGAGATATTGATGGTGGAGATATTATTGAAAATATCACATCAAACAAAGATATAAAAATAAATGACCCAGTTAGAATGTATTTAAAAGAAATCGGAAGAATTAATCTTTTAACTAGTGATGAAGAATATGAATATGCTCTTCAAGCAGAGGAAGGAAATGAAGATGCTAAAAGGATTTTAGCAGAGTCAAATCTTAGACTTGTTGTATCAATTGCAAAAAGATATGTAGGACGTGGTATGGCTTTTCTTGATTTGATTCAAGAAGGAAATATTGGTCTTATGAAAGCAGTTGATAAATTTAGTCCTGAAAAAGGTTATAAATTTTCAACATATGCAACTTGGTGGATTAGACAAGCTATAACTCGTGCTATAGCAGATCAAGCTCGTACTATTAGAGTGCCAGTTCACATGGTCGAGACAATTAATAAACTTGCTCGTGTACAAAGACAACTTACTCAAGAATTAAATAGAGAGCCAACTGAAGAAGAACTTGCT
>JAQXMG010000076.1 GCA_029012525.1 bacterium | reverse complement strand
TATTAATTTTTTCATGATGCCTACTTATTTCATGTTCTCTAGAAAATAAACAATAACGACATTTAAAATTACAATCTCTTGTTACTTGCAGTGTTAAATCATTGACTCCACGGTTAAGCAAATACGAAATATGCGAAGTATCAGGATGAATAATATTCTTTATAAAGTTAGATTTAAAGTATCCTTTCTCAATAAGCCATAAAACATCTCTGTGTTCAATGGTACAATTATCCAATTTCTTGTACTTAGTGCGGCGGTATAATAAAGTTGTAATGTGATTACACAATTTTGTATAATAGAAATAGAAAGGCGGAATCACAAATGGTTGAAGAAGAATTGAAAAAAGAAATTTTAAGGCAAAGGTTTGAACAGGGACGGACATTGAAAAGCCTGGCAGAAGAATATGGCTTATCCTACAACACAGTTGCAGGATGGAGCAGACAATATAAAAAAGAAGCCGCTACAAATAAAGAGAAGGCAGAGAGACTTGCTCTAATGGAAGACAGGCTGAAGCTGCAGCGAGAGAATGAAGAACTGAAGAAAGAGGTAGACTTCCTAAAAAAAGCCGCGGCGTTCTTTGCGAAGGGGTAGCAGCGGACAAGTATGCATTTATTGAGCGATATAGTGGAAAATTCGGATTGAACTGGCTTCTTAGAAGGATGGAAGTATTTCCAAATGCATACTACAACTACCGGAAGCATCGCAAGAACGCCTACCGGAAACAGACTGAAAAAACACTTAAAATAATTGGTGCTATCTACCACGAAGCCAATGGTGTTCCAGGATATCGTGCCATGAGAGACTTGTTAAAGAACCAAGGAATCGCACTAAGCGTTCAAACAGTACGAAGGTACATGAATGTGAAACTGGGCTTGAAGTCTGTCACCAGAAAGAAGAAGCGTCATTATGCTTCAGGGGCTGAGCCATATGCCGTGTTTGAGAATCTGCTGAATCAGAATTTTGTATCGGAGTTAAGAAACACGAAGTGGTGTATAGATTTCACTTACATATACTTTGGGGGTAAGAAGCGGTATAATTGTACGATCATAGATCTGTACGACCGTCGAGTAGTAGCCAGTGTAAACAGTAACCGTATGGATGCAAAGCTGGCGATAGATACACTAGACAAAGCTTTTAAGAGGTGTGACAGTGTAACAGAGGTAATATTACATAGTGATAGAGGAAGTCAGTTTACTGCAAAAGCGTTTGTTGAATACTGCAAGCAATGGGGAGTAAAGCAAAGCATGAGCAAGCCAGGGTGTCCGTACGACAACGCCCCGATGGAGCGGTATTTTAATACGCTAAAAACAGAGTTGCTGTATATACATGAATATGACACAGAGGAAAGATTATACACAAGCATAAATAGCTATGCATATGGTTACTACAACAACTTAAGGCCACATACTTACAATGGGGGATTACCTCCAATGAAGGTAGCGTAAAAAATGTGCATCACTATTACAACTCTAGTTGACCAGAACATAGACACACCTAAAGATATCAACTTTTGTATTTCTTTGTATAATTCAGAGGATACTTTAATAATATTGTTAGTATATGTATCATAAACATAGAACTGATTATCTATAATAAATGTTTTTATAACAGGAATATCATTATTATTCATACGCTTTACCCTTTCTGCTTTCATGGCAATATATCAATTACAGTCCTTTTTCCATTACGAAAATCCATTTCATGTGAATATTCAATATCAATATTACATCGGCTAAGTCCCTTCAAAATGAACAACTCTTTTATATAATGACTAACCGAAAAAAACCATTTTTCAACTCTATCGTTGGCGTCCCCAAAATTAATTCTACAAATTAGTTTCTTATTTAAAGAATGGAACTCATATTTATACTCCTTTATAATATCATTAAAAACATTATTTGCTTCCGCAATGATTTCAAAAAGCAACACTTCCGAAACCGGCTCCTCGTTGGTCAATACAATAGCATCTGCACGTCTTCCTTTAATTATTTTTATAGTACTTAGAT
>JAQXMG010000075.1 GCA_029012525.1 bacterium | reverse complement strand
TTATCTATTATAATGATATGATACGTGATTTAAAAGATTTTAAAGAAAATTTCAAAAAATATTTAAAATTCGGTTTTAAATGGTGGGCTATTGGACTTATTTTAATGTATGTTTCAAATATTATTATCTATTTAATAACTTTAAAAGGTGCAAGTAATGAAGAAATTTTACAAGAACAAATAATAGAGTTACCTCTTTATATGTTATTTTCTACAAGTATAACTGCTCCATTTACTGAAGAAGTTGTTTTTAGAAAATCAATAAGAGATGTATTTTCAAATAATATTTTATTTATAGTTGTAAGTTTTTTAGTATTCGGAGGAATGCATGTTCTTACAAGTTCATCTTTAATTGAAGTTTTATATATAATACCTTATGGTATATTTGGTGCGATATTTGCTTATATGTATGTAAAAACTGATAATATTTTCACTTCAATTTCTATTCATGCTTTGCATAATTTTATAATTGTATCTTTTAGTATTATCAGTTTGCTTTTAGGAGTATAACATTATGGACACTAGGACAAAGAAATATAAAAATTTAACTGAAGATCTTAATAAGAAATTAAAAGAAGAAAAAAGAAACAAAAGAAAAAAAAGATTTCATAAATTTCTTTTAATAATAATTATAACTATATCTTTAGTTTTAATCTATGCAAGGTTTATTGAACCGCAATTTATTATCACTAATGAAATTAAAATAACTAGTTCCAATATAGATGATACTTTTCATGGCTTAAAAATACTTCATTTTTCAGATTTACATTATGGTATGACAGTTGATTCTAATTATATGGAAAGACTTATAAAAGAAATAAATAAATTAAAACCTGATATTGTTCTTTTTACTGGAGATTTAATTGAAGATGATTATGTATTAACTAATGAAGAAAAAAATGACTTAATTAATTATTTAAGTCAAATAAACTATATCTATGGTAAATATGCTATTGTTGGAAATCATGATTATTTTAATGAAAATTATGAAGAAATAATGGAAAAATCTAATTTTAATTTATTAAGAAACAGTTATGATATTATTTATAAAGAAGATAATTCTATTTTAATATTTGGTAGTGATGACGCCATATATAGTGAACCAGTTTTTGACATATTAAATGATGAAGAAGCAAAAAACACTAATTATAAGATTATTATGATTCATGAACCCGATATCGTAGAAGATTTAGTTTACAATTATGATGTTTCGCTTGTTGTTGCAGGGCATTCCCATAATAAACAAGTAAATATTCCATTTATCAAACCTTTTTGGTTACCATATCTTGCTGAAAAATATTATGAAGGATATTATAATATTAATAATACTCCAATATATATTTCAAATGGACTTGGAACATCAACTGTAAAATTTAGGTTTTTGTCTTTTCCAAGTATGAATTTTTATCGAATAACAAAGCCATAGAAGTAAAATTCTATGGCTTTTAATTAATTTCTATATTCAAATATATAATCTAAAATTCTTACTTTATCGCCTTGTACAGCACCCATATCTTCAAGTTTTTTATCTACACCCATTCTAGTAAGCTTTTTAGCAAAACGAAGTACTGCTTCATCTGTTGTAAATTTAGTCATTCTAAATAGTTTTTCAATTTTTTCTCCAGTGATGACAAACATATCATTTTCTTTAGTGATAATAAATGGTTCTTCTTTTTCAAATTTATATAGGATATAATCTTCGTATTTTTCTTTATCATCAACTATTTCTGGAAGTTCATCTAAAACATCTGCCATATAAGTTATAACTTCATCAAGTCCTTTACCAGTAATGGCACTTACTTCAAATATTTTGACATCTTCTTTTAATTTTTTCTTAAATTCTTCTAGGTTGTTCTTTGATTGTTCCATATCCATTTTATTGGCTATAATTAAGCTTTTTCTTTTTAAAAGACTAGAATCAAAATCGTTTAGTTCTTTTTTTATGATTTCATAATCATTGTATGGAGTTCTACCTTCAAGACCAGACATATCAATAACATGAGCAATTACTCTTGTTCTTTCAATGTGTTTTAGAAACTTATCGCCAAGTCCTTCGCCAAGGGAAGCTCCTTTAATTAATCCAGGTAAATCTGCAACAGTAAAGCTTCTGCCATCACGAG
>JAQXMG010000074.1 GCA_029012525.1 bacterium | reverse complement strand
TTCCTGTTTTTATTCTATCAAGAATTGGAAGTTCAGTATTTCTTATATAATCAATTGTTTGTAATTTTTTTAATCCAAATATCTTTTTATTATCAACAATAAATACTTTTTTTACTTTATGAGGATTACTTTTTACTTCTTTCATTATTAAATATCCTCTTTTTGCTCTAGTTTGTTTTTCTAAATCATTTATTTTTACTCTTTTTGCTGTTTCTTTGTCACTAAATACGGTTAGATATTCAAAGCTACTATCAAAATTACAGACAGATACAACTTCATCTTTTTTTAAAGAAATAGATTTTACTCCACTTGATTTTATTCCGCTTACTGGAACTTCATTTAAAGAAAACCATAATCCATATGAATCATTTGTTGCTACAAAAACGTCATTATATCTGTTAAGATCAGCAAAAACTACATTATCTTTTTCTTTTAATTTTATACATGAGATTGGTTTAGAATATCTGCTTACTTTAAATTCAGCAAGTTTTGTTTGTTTAATCATACCAAATTTAGTTGCTATAACAACATTATTATTTAATGAAAAATCAGTTACGGGAATACAACCTATTATTTCTTCGTTTTCACTTATTTTTATAATATTACTGATATGTTTTCCCAAAACTTTCCATTTAATATCAGGGATTTCATGAACTGGAAGATACAAATAATTACCAAGATTTGTAAATAAAAGCACTGTGTCTAAAGTATTTAATTCATATAAACCTATTATATAATCTCCATCTTTTAAAAGTGGATCTTCAGTATTTTTAATATATCCTCTTTTTGAAGTTCTTTTAACATAACCATCTTTGGTTATTAGAACAACAACATCTTCTTTAGTTATCATTTCTTCTTGATCAATTTTAATTTCTTCAAATTGATCTTCAATAAGTGTCTTTCTAGGGTCATTATATTCTTCTTTTACTTGCTTCAATTCTTTTTTCATAATATATTTTAAAGCCTTCTCATCTTCAATTATTTTAGTAAATGTTTCAATTTTTAATTTTAAATCAGCAAGTTCATCTTCTAAAACTTTAATATCAGTATTAGTTAAACGATAAAGTTGTAAAGTAACTATTGCTTCAGCTTGTTCTATTGAAAAGCCAAATTCTTTTACTAAATTTTCTTTAGCATCACTTTTATTTTTACTTGCCCTTATTACACGTATTACTTCATCTAATATGGAAATTGCTTTAATAAGACCTTCAACGATATGAAATCTAAGTTTTGCATGTTCAAGATCAAATTTAGTACGATTTAGAATTACTTCTTTTAAATGATCTATATAACTTTTTAAAATATCAATTATACCTAAAAGTTTAGGTCTCCTGTTAACTATTGCAATCATATTATAGTTATATGAAACTTGAAGTTCTGTATTTTTATAAAAATAGTTTAATATAAGATCTCTATTAGCATCGCGTTTTAATTCTACTACAATTCTTAAACCATCTTTATCTGATTCATCTCTAACTTCAACAATACCATCTATTTTTTTATCAATTCTTATTTCATCCATTTTTTTAACGATATTTATCTTTAAAACATCATAGGGTATTTCAGTTATAACTATATTATTTTTTCCTTTTTCAGTATCAAAAGATACTTTACCACGAACTATTACTCTTCCTTTACCTGTTCTAAAAGCATCAATTATTCCATTTTTATCAAGACAAATACCACCAGTTGGAAAATCTGGTCCTTTAACAAGTGTCATAACATCTTCAAGTGAAGAATTAGGCTTATCAATTAAAAGAATACTAGCATCTATTATTTCTCCTAAATTATGTGGTGGAATATTCGTTGCATATCCTGCACTTATTCCTGTTGTACCATTTACTAAAAGATTAGGGAATTTAGCAGGTAATACAGTTGGCTCCATAACAGTATCATCAAAATTTGGGGCAAATTTAACAGTATCTTTATCAATGTCTTTTAAAAGCTCACTAGCTATTTTAGATAATCTTGCTTCAGTATAACGATATGCTGCCGGACTATCACCATCAATTGAACCATTATTACCATGCATATCAATTAATGGATTTTTAATTTTCCAAGATTGAGAAAGTCTTACCATGGCATCATAAATAGAACTATCACCATGTGGGTGAAAAGCTCCAATAACATCTCCTACAGTTTTAGCACTTTTTCTATATGCTTTATCATGAGTATTATGACCAATATACATAGCATAAAGAATTCTTCTTTGTACTGGTTTTAATCCGTCTCTAACGTCTGGTATAGCACGATCTTGAATAATATATTTAGAATATCTACCAAATCGTTCTCCCATTATTTCTTCCAAAGAATAATTATATATTTTTTCTAATATTGCTTCAGTTGTATTTTTCTTTGTTTTCATATTTTAACCACCAAATTTATTATATCAAAAAAAAAATTTTAATAAAAGTCAAGTTTACAAAAATTATACAAATTATTTGTCTTTTTGGTTAAATCTTTTATTAAAATATAAATATATTAGTTAACCATAATATTTTTTCAAATTTTCTTCCAAATTAGGATTAAACTTTTTAGTTCTAATCATTTCGATTTCAAATTTATATGGAGGATACTCACCAATCCAAGGTGTTTCAAGAATTTTTGGAACGTCTTCTAAATCTCTATTGTAAATAACATTAATTAAATTATCAAAACCAATTGTGCCATATCCAAAATTAGCATGTCTATCTTTATGGGAACCACTTATATTTTTACTATCATTTATATGAACACAACCTACTTTTTTTAGTAAATCACGTTTTTTTAATTCTTCTATTATAGTATCAAAATGATCAATATCATAACCACCATCTGATAAATGACATGTATCAAGACATATTCCAATTTGGTCTTTATTTTCAATTCTATCAATAATTTCTTTTATTTCATCAAATGTTTTGCCGACTTCAGTACCTTTTCCAGCCATAGTTTCTAAAAGTATTGTTGTTTTAGTACAAGAAAAAACTTTATTCAAACCATTTGCAATTGAATTAATTGCATTATCAACACCACATCCTACATGACTTCCTGGATGTAAAACCATTTTTTTTATTCCTAAGTCTTCGCATCTTTTACATTCATTAACTAAAAAATCTATAGAAAAATTATATTTATCCAAATCCTTCGTATTAGCCAAATTAATGATATATGGAGCATGAACTACAACGTTATTAATATCAATACTATTTTCTTTCATAAGTTTCATAGCTTCATAAGTTAACAAATCATTAAGTGGTAATCTAACAGTATTTTGAGGAGCACCTGTATAGAACATAAAAGCATTACTTCCATAACTAATAGATTCTAAAACTGAACCTAATAATTGTTTTTCTTTACTAAATCCAACATGAGAACCAATAAGTAACATAATAATCACAACCTTTTCTGTAAATAATTATATCATTAAAAGAAAAAAAACTCTATCAAAAGATAAAGTTTTCAAAAAATATTATTAAAAATTATTTACTAGTTTTGTATATTAAGAAGCTGTACAAGATGGCAAAGATTGAACTGAACTATCAGAAATTGCATCCTCATCAGCATCAATTCCTTGAGTACCATCAGTTAAACAAATATGATATTTGTATGAACCATCTGTTTGAACAATAACTTGAATGAATGAATTTGAATCATAGTCTTTTCCGTATGGACTTTTCTTTAATTTTTTATCTAATAAATCGTTAATTCCCTCTTGCCAAGTTCCACCTGCAGTATCACATGCAGACTTTGTTGTATCACTTGTTTTAACACTATCTTTAATACAAGCACCATTTAAGTAATAAGTTCTATTACCAGCAGCACCAAATTGGGAAATAACATCATTTCTAACTGCACTAATTGCTGATTGTGCATTATCGGCATAAGTTCCCTTTCTTGCAGTAGTCAAATATCTTGTAACTGCAGGAACTGCTACTGCAACAAGTATAGCTAATATAACGATAACCGCTAAAAGTTCAATTAAAGTAAATCCTTTCTTATTTAATTTTTTCATATATAAATCTCCTTTCACTACCTTATAAATAAATAATATCATTAAAACATACAACTTTCAAGATGATTTAACATAATTTGACAAAAAATTAATCAATATTAAATCTAACAACTGCATCTTTATCTAAATTCGCTTCCAAAACATAACTAACTTCTGTAGTACTTGATGAAATTCCCCAAGCAAAATTACCTTCATTCTTTGAAGCTAGTTTTACAGAATAACTAGAAATACCAGCATTCACACAAATATTAACACAACAAAAATCTTTATCATAAGAATTTCCATCAGGATCCTTGTCTAAATCTTGACCAAATAAAGAATTACTGGCACAGATTTCCTTACATCTTCCTTCGGTTGGAAAATATTCTTCATATTTTATTAAATTTGATTTATATTTAACATCGCTCAAAAAATTTTTTGCATCGGTTAATATTTGTTCTTTTCTTCCGTTATCTACCAATTTTATTACATTTGGTGTTGCAATAACTGCAACAATGGCAATTAAAGTTATTACAACAATTAACTCAACCAAAGTAAATCCTTTTTTATTTTTCATATTATCACTTAGCCTTTCACTAAAATTATATAACAATTAAAAAATAAAAACAATATAAAAAAGATACAGAAAATATCCTGTATCTTTGAAATTATTTATTACTAACTATTTACTTTGAGTATTTGTATAACCACCAAATTGTGATAATCCTCTTTCTACTAAACGTTTAGTAATTTCTCCACCTACTGATCCATTAGCTCTAGCAGTAGCATCTGGTCCTAAATTAACACCAAATTCTCTAGCTATTTCATATTTCATAGATTCTAAAGCTTGTTTAGATCCTGGAACTACTAATTTACTTTTGTTTTGATT
>JAQXMG010000073.1 GCA_029012525.1 bacterium | reverse complement strand
TTTAACTCATTTGATTTATCATTTACTACTAATATTTTGCTTTTTCTTAGATATTTATCTTCTTTTTCTTGATTATTTTGTTCTTTTTTTATTTTTTGATCTACTATTATTAAAAATTCACTACCTTTGTTTACTTCACTTCTAACTATTAATGTTCCATTTAACATTTTTATGATTTTATGTGCCATTTTTGTTCCTACATCTAAATTATTTAATACTTCAAAGTCTTTTTCATCATAAGTATTGGCGCTTAATATTTCATTTACCTTATCTATATCCATACCTATTCCTGAATCTGTTATTGTTATTATTAAACGACATACATCATATTTAATAATTGAATTTACTTTTAATTCAATAAATCCTGTTTTAGTTACTTCTACTGCATTGTTTAAAAAGCTTGTTAAAATCTGTTTTAGTTTTACTGGATCTCCATATAACTTATCTGGAATACTACTTGAATAAATATATCTAAATTCAATATCTTTATCTTTTAGTTTTTCTTCAGTTCTTTTTTTCATTTCAGTAAAAACTGAATTTGGTTTATATACTTCATTTTCTATTTTTATGTTACTTAAATCCATATTAGAGACATTTAAAATATTATTTGATATTAGTGATAGTTGCTTTGAACTTGCTTTTATTTTTTTTAATTTTTCAATCATCTCGTTAAGATCATCTAAATCAAGTGCTTCACTAACTTCATTTTCAATGCTTTCAATTGGTTCTTTTACTTCTTGGGATAACTCAAATAATAAATTAAGTTTATCTTCATTAGTTTTTTCAATTAATTTTCTATTGTTATTTAGTTCTTCAATCATCATAACATCGGGGTTTTCTATTGTAAAATACATTAAAAATGTTATAAAAGCATGAACTGGAGTGGCAAGTAAAAGTCCAGGATTTTTTAACTGAATTATACCACAAAAGCCTCCGAAAATTAAGAATATACCAAGTGGTAGTAATCTTTTATCTTTAAATCCTTTTCTATTAAAAATGATTGATAATATAGATAAAAATAAATATATAATAAAGAAAGCATAAGTTAAATAAACGCAAGGTCCTAAAGTATATATAACTTTGTCTGATGAATAAAAATTAATTGGTAATGCTATATTTAACACCAAATATACAATGTATAATAAAATATAGATTTTTTTTACCTTATTAAAAATAGTATTATTATCATTTTTTTTAGAAAAACTAACAACAACAGCATATAATCCAAAATAAAGGATCCATATAACTAAAATCATCAAGTAAATTTTAGAAAAAAGGACACTAACAAATATTATATTTTTATAAAGTGGCGCTACTAAATACAATATTAATTCAAATATAATTTCAAAAAATACTATAATTATCATCCATGAATATATTTTGTTTTCCTCATTATCAAATACTTTTTTTCCAAAAAAAACATAAAGTAATAAAATAATATAAATCAAAGCTTCAATTGAAAAGAATATGCCTGTACTCAAGTTTATCACTTCCCTATTATATATCTATTATAATCCACTAAAAACTTTTTTTCAACAAAAAACCAATAGATTTTTCTATTAGTTCTACTTTCTTTCTTTTACCATATCTTTATTTTTTGGCGTTGTTTTATTCATTGAATCTTCAGTTAATAAATTATAATTTATTTTACCAGCTCTTGTTCTTGGCAGATCATCAACGAATTCTATACTTGTAGGAATTTCATAATTTTTTAGTTGATGTAAATCATTTGTTAAAGAATCTTTTATTGGATGTTCAAAACATTCAAATAAATAATCCATAGTTTCTTTAGTTTTTGGTATTCCAGTTTTTAAAACAACATAAACTCGTGGTGATGATAATAATTTTTCATCATAGCTTTCAACAACAGCACATGAATCAACTATATCTATTTCTTGAATATAATTCTGTATTCGATCACAATATACTTTATAAAAACTACTAATACCATTAAAATTAGCTAATGTAACAAACCATCTACAATCTCTTCCCACTACTTCCATATAATTATCTTCTCTTTGAATATAATAGGTATCAGATTTAAAATATTCTTCACCATCAAGCATTATTTTGGCTTTTTTGGTAGCTTCTGGATTATTATAATATCTATCAAAAACATGTTCTCCATGAACACAAAATATTCCAGCTTCACCACGTTTTTTTTCTTGATTTGTTTCTTTATCAATTATTTTTATTTTACTGCCAACAAGTGGAACTCCAACAGTTTCTGGTTTTACAACTCTTCCTGCTGCTGATGTTGATGTTGCAGTTGTTTCAGCATTTCCACTACCATTTGCTATAACAACATCAGGACAACCATGATTGGCAAAAAATTCTTTTGTTTCAAAATGTTTTTTTACTGTAAGTGTATCTCCTCCAGAAAAGAATATTAAATCGTTATCAGCAACTAAATCATCATTTGCATTTCTTAATAAAAATTCAATAAAAGCAGGTGTACCATATAAATACTTAATTCCTTTTAAGTGATCACTTAAATTATCTTTATTTAAATCAGTTGCTAAGTCAACTTCTTTACCACATAACAAATTCATAATACCAGAGGTTATAAATCCATAAGGCACATCATATGATACTAAATTAAGAGCCTTTTCTTTACCACCTGATTTTATGTTAGTTGTAGCTTTACAATACATTCCTGTTGCTATTATGTTTTTATTAGTCAAAACAACAATTTTAGGATTACCCGTTGTTCCACTTGTAAACCCTAGATAAGCATCACAACTTCCATCATAAAGATATGGATTTATTATTCCTTTGTAATATTTACTTAAAGCACCTAAATCCTTATATGAAAGAAAATCACTACATTCTAGATTTTCTTTATTATAATTAAAATCCATTAAATTCAAATCTGGCTTATATAACGTTATTATATTATTAACATTTGTATTTTCTTTAATATATTTATTTTCCTCTTCTGTTTTATCAAAATTGACAAATACTTTTGAATCAACTTCATTAAGATAACGAGTTATTTCTGTTAAAGAAGAATTAGCATTTAAAAAAACTACTGCTGCACCAATTCTATTTGCTGCTAAAAAAACGGCCATACCTTGAATATAATTTGGCATGTCAACTGAAATAATATCGCCTTTTTTTACTCCTAACTCTTTAAAAGCCTTTGATATGACAACAGCCATTTTAGTTAGGGCTTTATATGTAATTCTAGAATTCAAACAAGATAAAGCAAAATCATTCTTATATGGTAAATTAAGTAAATTAAATGCATTATAAACACTTATACTTGGCACAAAAACATGCCTATTTTGATATTTTTCTTCCATTATAATATTCCCCCTTAATAAATGTTTAATATTATACAACTCTTTTTTTTTAATTTTATAAATATTGCCATATTTTGCAATAATATAACCATTTTAAATAAAAAAATAGTCATTACTCAATTAATATAACACAAATAATTACTAAATGTAAATAAAATAAAATAAAAAGTCACTAAATAAATTTATGAAGTTGTAAGATAAATGTAGACATAAAAAAAGTGTCTACATTTTTTGTTATAATAAAATAAAGGAGATGATTATATGCCAAGTGGTAGACCAAAAGGCGGTACAAATAAATACTGGTTACCAGAGGAAAAAGAAAAGAT
>JAQXMG010000072.1 GCA_029012525.1 bacterium | reverse complement strand
ATGAGCACTTGTTTTATTATCAACAAAGGTTATATCAAATGCTCTAGGACTATCTATTGTTCCTCCATTATAATTTGCGGTATCACCTGTTGCACTAAATCTTGGTATCCATACCCACATTGTATTTATATCATTCATACTTATTTCTGTTCCAACTTCCGCATTTAAATATGTTTCTCTATTTGTTTCACTTACTGTTACTGCATTAGCCCACATTTTATTATCATAATCATACCATTTATTTGTTTCATCACTATTGTTACTATTTGCTTTTTTCCATACTTCAGTTGTTTCATCATAATATACTGGTATCATATTTGTTGCTAATTCCGGTTTATTTGCTCCACTCTTATCTAAATTATTATCTACTATTTGTTCTGCTATAATTTTTATTTTAAAATAAGCTTCTTGATTTAATAGTGCCTGTTTTTCTTCAGTTGTTAAACTTCCAAAATTCAACCATATTCTTAATTTATAATTTTTTGTTGTTCCCGCAGTTATTGTATCTTGATAAATTACTCTTCCAGATGTTTCTATATTAACAGCTGGTTTTGATACACCATCTACTTCAACATTTGCTCTTACATAATTAGCGGATAAGGTGCTAGTTTGTGTTGGATCATCTATTAACTGAATTTCATAATAAGCATCATTACTTCCAATGTTTTCTATACTAAAAGAGTAATAATTATCACTTGATATTCCTTCTTCATCCGTTAACTCTTCTAAGTTTAATAATTCTATTCCACCATTTTCTTCTGTAAGCTTTAAAGCAATTGATCCTACTTTTATTACTTGATCTTTACTTGACTCTAATACTGTATTAAATATAGCATAACTTATTCCTACTAATAAAGATATAGTACCAACAATTGCAACAATCATGGCAATTTTAATTCGTTTTTTATTTTTATTTTCCATATTATCACATATCCTTTACTATCTATCTAAAATTATATCTTTTTTTTTAGAAATTTACAAGTAATTTATTATCTTTTGTGGTATACTTTTTTATGAAGGTGATAATTGATGAAAATAAAAACTTTTTTTAGTATTATAATAGGAAAATTTTCTTTATTTGCATGTAAACTTATAGGAAGAGGTAGTTCGCTTCCTGGTGATATTTGTTATAAACTTAATAAAAATATTTTAAGTGATTTTAAATATCCTAAAACTGTTATTGCAGTTACTGGTTCTTCAGGAAAAGGTTCTACTACTAGTATAATAAGTAATGTTTATAAAGATTTAGGTTATACAGTTTCCTATAATGGTAAAGGTTCTAATGAAAGAAGTGCAATAATATCAACATTACTTGAAAATTGTAATATTAAAGGTGTTGTAAATACTGATGTTTGTGTTTTTGAAATGGATGAAAGATATGCAAAATATGTTTTTCCTTATGTTAAACCAACACATGTTGTTATAAATAATATCACAAGAGATCAACCTCCTCGTCAAAGACATTTTGATTTTATATTTGATGAAATAAAAAAATCTTTAAACAAGGACATAAAATTAATTATTAATGGTGACGATCCTTATCTTTTAAAATTTAATTTAGATAATACTTATGATGTTACTTATTTTGGAATAGATAAATTAAAGTATTCTTATAAAGATAATAAATTTAATAGTTTAAATATTTATCGTTGTCCTAAGTGTTTAAGTACTTTGGAATACGATTATTATAATATTGAAACTTTAGGATCATATAAATGTCCTAAATGTGATTTTAAAAGACCTGAATTAACTTATAAAATAACTTCTTGTAATTATGATAAAAACGAAATAAAAATTAATAATAAATATAAAATTAGTATTACTAACAATATGTTATTTAATTTATATAATACTCTTGGTGCTTTTGCTTGTCTTTCACTAAATAATTTAAACAATGAAAAAATAGCTAAAAGTATTTCAAAAATAAACAATAATAATAAAATATTTTCAAACTATAAATGTGGAAAAAGAGATGTTTATGTTTTAAATAACAAAGCAGAAAATGCATCAACCTATAACCAATCAGTTCTTTTTGCATCAAGATCTAAAGCTAAAAAGACAATTATTTTAGGATGGAAAGAGATATCAAGAAGATATAATTTTGATGATTTATCTTGGCTTTATGATATTGACTTTGAGTTGTTAAATGATGGCTCTGTTGATAAATTTATTTGTACTGGACCTCAAAAATATGATATAGCAGTTAGATTAAAATATGCTAATATACCTGAAGATAAAATAAAAGTATACTATGATTTATTTGATGCAAAAGAAGAAATAAAACAATCAAAGGGAACAATTTATGCAATTCTTAATTTTGATTATGTTAAACCATTTAATGAAGTAATGGAGGAATTAAAATGAAATTAGTAATTGGACATTTATATTATGATTTAATGAATCTTTATGGAGAAAATGGAAATATTAAAGTTTTAGAATACCAATTAAAAAAACAAGGAATTGATGTTTCTATTAAAAAACTTTCTCTTGATGATAAAATTGATTTTTCTAATCTTGATTTAATATATATGGGATGTGGCACTGAGAATAATAGAGATATTGTGTTAAAAGATTTATTAAAGTATAAAAAAGAAATAAAAAAAGCTTTTAATGATAATAAATTTTTCTTAATTACAGGAAATGCTCTTCCTTTATTTGGTAAATATATTATGGATTTAGATAATCATAAAACTAACGCTTTAGGTATCTTTGATTTTTATTGTAAAATGGAAAGAAATAGAATCGTTAAAGAAGCTAACATAAGTTGTACTTTTTTAAAAGATAATTTACTTGGTTTTATAAATAAAAGTGATAATATTTATCAAAATGATAGATTAATTGAATATGGTATTTATAAAAATAACTTCTATGGAACTTATCTACTTGGACCAATACTTGCTAGAAATCCTGAATTTATGGAATACTTTATTACTAATTTGATAAACAATAAAAGCGAAAAACAAAAAATTATGCCATTTAATAAAACATTAGATGAAGAAGCATATTTAGATTATATAGCATTTAAAAACAGTTGATATTTCAACTGTTTTTAGTTATTAAAATAATTCACTATGAGTTCCTGTTGCAATGAGTAATAAAATTAATTCATTATCTTTAATTTGATAAATTAATAACCAATCAGGTTCAATATGACATTCATAACAGTTTTTATAAATTTTGTCAGTTATTAAATTATGATTTTTATATTGATTTTCTAAACTTTCACCATTTGCTAGTTTTTCAATTATACTATATAACTTATTTAAATCTTTGCCTTGTTTTTTAGCTTTCTTGTATTGTTTTTTAAATTTGCTTGTATAATCGACAATATATTTCATATTTTATTCATCATTCAATGATTTTATTAAATCGTTCATATTAGTATAACCTTTTCTATCACCATTTTTTAGTTCATTTATTATTGTTTGACTTTCTTGTAATGATTCATATAAATCTTTGTTTCTGTTAATCTTAACTTCAAATGGTAATCCATCAGTATAAATTAGTTGTTTTATTGCCATATTTACAAATGTACTCATATTAAGTCCTAAGTTTTTTAAAATCATATTTGCAACTTCTTTATCTTGGGAATCTACTTGAACACTAATAGCACTTGAAAGTGATTCCATAATATAACACCTCTTTTCACAATATATATTATCATTATTATAATATTTTGTCAACATAAAATAATATTATACATATATATTATTATTATTTTATGCATTATTTTGCAATATTATACTATTTAATTATAAATATAAAAAAATACTTAGATTATATAGCATTTAAAAACAGTTGATATTTCAACTGTTTATTTTTTACTAAGACTAAAATTTGGGAAGGCTTTAACAAGTCTTTTATAAAATCCTGATTTAGAAAGTAATAATTCTCTTACTTTTTTATTGATATCATTACTTGAATCTTTTCTAACTAATTTAACTGTTTTAGTAAATTTACTAATTATAATTGTTGAAAATATATAATCTAGTAAAAGTAAAATTAGAAATATTATACAAATAATTGATAATACTTGTTCATTTATTTTTCCAAGTAAAGAAATCATAAAAGGATTAACAAAATAAAGTAATATTATTCCTAATGCACCAAAACAAACTGCATTTGATAAACATACTCTACCATTAATATTGAATAATCTATTAGAATAATCCCACCATCTAGTATTAAATAAATTTTCCATTATAAAACTTGTTATATATTCTAAAATACTACATATTAATACGGCCATAATAAATAATACTAAAGGATCATCTAAATATTTTTTTAAAAATATTGTCATAACTACCGCACCACAACCATATATAGGACAAATAGGTCCGATTAAAAAACCTCGATCTGCAAATTTTTTTGATCCTATAGAACAATAAATTGTTTCCATTAGCCATCCCAAAAAGGAATAGATTAAAAATAATAAAAATAATGTTTTTATATCGTACATATACTAACCACTCTTTCAAATTTTAAAAAAGCAAACAAGATTTGTTTGCTTAGAAATTTTTATGTTGTAAAAACCTTGGAATATCTATTTCTGTTGGTTCAAATGAACTTCCAGTACTATCATCATCTATTTCTTCTACTTCTGGTGTTACTCTTCTTGCAGTAACAGTTGATGTTTCTTTAAACAAAGGTTGTTGTTTTGTTTTTTTATCAAAACCTGTTGCTATAATTGTAACAATTACTTCATCATTTAAATTTTCGTTAATAACAGAACCAAAAATTATATTAATATCAGTATTTGATGCTGCTCTTACTACTTCAACAGCTTGTTCTGCTTCAAATAAAGTAAGATTAGATCCACCTGTTATATTGATAATAGCATCTGTTGCACCATGAATTGATGTTTCAAGAAGTGGAGATGCCACGGCTTGTTTTGCCGCTTCGATTGCTCTATCTTCTCCCATTCCAATACCAATTCCTATAATAGCATTTCCTGCTTTTTCCATAACTGTTCTAATATCTGAAAAGTCAAGATTTACAAGTCCAACTACTGCAATTAAATCTGAAATTGATTGAACACCACGAAGAAGTACGTTATCAACTTCTTTAAATGCATCTAGCATTGGTGTTGATTTATCAATTATTTCTCTTAATCTATCATTTGGAATAACAATTAGAGTATCAACATGTTTTTTTAACTCTTCAATACCAGCAATGGCATTATCCATTCTTTTTTTGCCTTCAAATGAGAAAGGACGAGTTACAATACCAACAGTTAAAGCTCCTAAATTTTGTGCTATTTCAGCAATGATTGGGGCAGCACCAGTTCCTGTTCCACCACCCATACCACATGTGATAAATATCATATCAGCTCCTTTTAGAGCTTCTTCTATTTCTTTTTTTGCTTTAATTGCTGTTTCTTTTCCTATTTCTGGACGAGCACCAGCACCTAATCCTGTTCCTAATTGAATTTTCTTTTCTGCTTTAGATGCAGTTAAAACTTGAGAATCAGTATTTACTACAATAAATTCTACACCTCTTACTCCAGCATCTATCATTCGGTTGATAGCGTTTCCACCGCCTCCACCTACTCCAACTACTTTAATTTTAGCTAATTGATCTGTCATAGATAAATCGAACATTACTTATCATCTCCTTCAAATATCTTAAAGATTTTGCTCAAAACTCCCAAAGAACTAACTTTCTTTCTAGTTGATAGCATTTCTTCAACTTGTTCTTCATTTAACATTGTATATTCTTTATCTCTTAAATTTAATTTTTCATTAAAATATTTTATTGTTCCATAACTTGCTGCATATTTATTATCTCTAATTCCTACTACACCTATATTAATAACTGTTGATGTTCTTACAAATAATTCTTCAACTATAGCATCAAAACCAAGCATTGATGTTATTCCCCCTGATATAATTATATAACCTATTTCACGATTTGTTAAGTTATTTAATTCATTTTTTGCATTTTTTAGCATTTCAACACATCTTGCTTCAATAATTTCTGATAAACTATACTGATTTATTTCTTGTTTTTGGCCATTTCTATCGATACAACTATATACTTCATCACTATCGGCATATTTTCTATTAGCAACTGCAAAAGTTTCTTTTATTTGCTTTGAAACTTTTAAATCTGTCTTATAATTGAAACTAATATCACTATCAATATTATTTCCACCCATAAGAAGAATTTTCTCTTTTATCATAATTCCCTTATTAAATACTGATAGTTTTGTTATTTCACTTCCTATATCAATAAGTGCAACCACTTTGTTATCCAAATCTGGTGTTTTCATAGAATAATAACAACCAATTGATGAAAATGATATATCTATTACTTCTATTCCTAAATTTTCTATTATTCCAACAACCGAATAAACATTTTTTTTAGGAACACTAGATGCTACTGCTTTAACACTTAGAGTTTTACTTTGCATATTAAGTGGATTTTTTACTATTTTTCCATTATCTAATTTATATTCAATAGGCATAATAGATACTACTTCCATATCAGGTTTCACATTATTTTTTAATGATTTTTGAAGACAATTAAAAATAGTATCACCATCAATAATATTATTTTCAGTTTTTATATCATTATTTGATTCTACTATATCAAAAGTAACATTATTTGATGGAACAATAGCAAGCACCTTAGTTATTTTAGTACCAAGTTTGCTTTCGATTTCTTTTATTCCCTTTTTTATTGCATTACTTACTTTTTCTGCATTAATAATTAATCCTTGTTTAACACCACTTGATGGTGTAACAACTGATGCTAGACAATTATACTTTTTATTAAAATATTCCATGCAAGCAATTTTAATACTATCTGTACCTATATCTATACTAGTAAATATCTTTCTCATATCTTACCCTCTTAACTTCTTAATTAAATTATACAATACTAAAAAATAAAACGCAAGAAATAATGAAAAAAAGCCTAAAACTAGGTTTATTTTAAAACTATTGTATAATTTAAATTAGCAATAAAGTTATAGGTATAAACACCATTTACATCACAAATATTATTTTTTTCACATATCAATACCATAGTTTTTACATAGATTATTTAATAATACTTCATATATTGCTGTTTAAACTAGGGTTAAGAGAATTTTTTTTAGTTTTTCAACTTCCAACCTAGAAACAAATTCTTGGTTTCATATTTTTACTTCCATTTAAAACAAAAAAAATGTGTTATCTTATGGATTAAGTTTAACACATTTTTATAATTTTTTTCTATTATATTTAATACATTTTTATTACTTCTAATTTTTTTTCATTATCTTCACTATGGATTAATACTACCGTAACTTCAGTTGGATATTTTAAGTCTT
>JAQXMG010000071.1 GCA_029012525.1 bacterium | reverse complement strand
GCAATATGGGAAAATATGCAACAAGTTTTAGATAAAAAATTTAAAGAAACAGGGCATAAAAATGTAAGTATGCCAATGCTTATTCCTGAAAATCTTTTGAAAAAAGAAAGTGATTTAATAAAAGGTTTTGCACCAGAAGTTGCTTGGGTAACTGAAGGTGGAAGTAAAAAACTTGATGAAAGAATGTGTATAAGACCAACTAGTGAAACATTATTTAGTGATTATTATAGTACTATTGTAAAGTCATATCGTGATTTGCCAATAAAATATAATCAATGGTGTAATGTACTTAGATGGGAAAAAGAAACAAGACCATTTTTAAGAAGTAGAGAATTTTTATGGCAAGAAGGTCATACAATTCATGAAACCAAAGAAGAAGCAGAAAATGAAACAAGAATGATTCTTGATATTTATAAAAATTTCTTTGAAGAATATCTTGCAATTCCAGTTATAACAGGAAGAAAAACTGAAAAAGAAAAATTTGCTGGAGCTGAATACACTTTAACTATAGAATCTCTTATGTATAATGGTATTGCTCTTCAATCTGGAACAAGTCACTATTTTGGACAAAAATTTTCTAAAGCATATGATATTAAATTCTTAAATAGAGAAAATAAATATGAATATGTTTATCAAACATCTTGGGGAGTAACAACTCGTATGATTGGAGCTTTAATAATGGTTCATGGTGATGATAATGGACTTATTTTACCTCCAAAAATTGCACCAATTCAAGTTGTTGTTATACCAATTGGTAATGCTAAAGACAAAGCATATGAAATTTATAATAAGTTAAAATGTTCTGGTATTAGAGTAGAAATAGATGAAAGTGAAAAAACTCCAGGATATAAATTTGCTGAAGCTGAAGTAAATGGTATTCCATTAAGAGTAGAAGTTGGAGAAAGAGATTTAAAAGAAAATAAAATAACATTATCAAGACGTGATAATTATGAAAAAATAAAAGTTGATATTAATGATGATATATTAGAAGTAGTTAATAATTTACTAAAAAATATTCAAAAATATTTATTTGAAAAAGCTAAAAAAAGACGTGATGATTTAACTTTTGTTGCTCATAATTTATCTGAAGTAGAAAAAATAATTAATACTCAACCTGGATTTATTAAAGCAATGTGGTGTGGAGATACTTGCTGCGAAGAAAAAATGAAAGAGATAAAAGGTATAAAATCACGTTGTATTATAGATGATGAGAAAATTGATGATTGTTGCGTTGTTTGTGGCAAGCCTGCGAAAGAATTAGTTATCTGGGGTATTCAATATTAAAGGTAGCAAAACTGCTACTTTTTAAATTATTTCTTGACTAAACATTTAAAAAAATATATACTAATTTTAGATAATAATTGGGAGGGATTATTGTGTTTAATGATATGTTCGGCAAAAAAAAGAAGAAAAACGAAGATGATTATAATGAGTATGAAGATGATGGTAATTTTTCTTATAATGAAGATTTAAAAACTAATGAATTTAACGATGCTACTATAGAATATGGTGATGGTGAAGAAATAGAAGAAGAAGTATTTGATGATAATCCAACAGAAATTAATAAAAATAAATTGTTATTTTATGCTTTAATAGGATTTCTTATTCTTTTACTTTTAATTGTATTATTAATTAGAGGATGTGTTTTAACAAATGGAACATTGAAAGAAGTAAAACTTACAGCACCAGATATTATTTATGTTGGTGAAACTGAAAAAGTAACGGTTAAAGCATCTGGCAGTGGTAATTTAAAAAATACTATTTATAAATTTGATACATCTAACAATAGTATTGTTGAGGTTAAGGCTAAAGGATATGTAAAGGGTAAAACTGCTACAAATGAATTAATTCCAATAACTACAGGAAGATTTATTTTAGAAGTATCTGGACAACTAGATGATGTAAAACTTCCAAGTGTTGAAAAAGAGATTATAATTTGTAGAAGATTATCGAATGAATCATTTAATGGTGATGAATTAACTGCAGTTATCGATAAACCAATAAGATTAAATGTTGATTTAGGTGACGATATCGAGTGTTTTAATGATTTAAATTATTCAATAGCTGATGAATCAATTGTGACAATAGATAATAATGGTAATTTAGTAGGATTAAAAAAAGGAACTACAACAATTACATTTACAAGTGATGGAGAAAAAATTACAAAAACAATTAATGTAGCAACAGATTCGGTTGCAGTTAAAGGATTAAAAGTTAATAAAACAAAGTTAGTTTTGACTGTTGGTAGTAGTGAACAATTACAAGCAACAATTGATCCGAGTAACGCAACTAATAAAAATATTAAATGGCAAACTAGTAATAGTGGTGTTGCAACTGTATCTAATACTGGAAAAATAACTGGAGTAGGTCGAGGAAAGGCCATTGTAAAAGCAACTACCGAAGATGGCGATTATAGTGTTTTAATAGATGTAACAGTTAATAATAAATCAATTTCAACTAATCCATCAAACCCTTCTAAAGATTCTACTGCACCAAAAGTAACTAGCGCAAAAATATATAGTAATAACCAATATAGTGGATATGCTAAAAAAGGTGATAAAATAACTCTTGAATTTGTTGTAAGTGAACAACTTGGAACAAAACCATCAGTAAAAATTGGTGGAAATACAACAGCAGTAACTTGTACAGGACAGACTTGTAAAGCTGTTGGCACAGTAGTTAATACAACTCCTGAAGGAGAAGTTAGTTTCTTAATTAGTTCTTATAAAGATAAAACAGGAAATACTGGAGCGGAGATTACTAAAACAACAGATGGTTCTAAGGTTATTGTTGATAAAATTCAACCTAGATGTTCTATTACTCCTTTAACTAACACTGCTACTTCTCAATCTGTTAAATTTACTTGGAGTGATGATAATTCTGGTGTTCGTTATGTGCTTAAACCTGATGACACTACTAAATCTTCTTCTGTTGTAGGAACTAAAATTGATGGTAATCAGACTTTCTCTTTTGCAGTTAAATCTTATGATTATGTTAAGAAGATGACTATTACTGATTGGGCTGGTAATTCTATTAATTGTTCTCATACTATTACGGGAACTGGTTCTGTATCGCAAACCTTTACTGCTACATTTAAAACTACGACAGGTATTTCTAATATAGGTACAACTTCTTTATCTTGTACTACTTCTGGTACTAATAAGTCTTGTACAGTAATAGCTCCTTCTATAACTGCTAGCACTGGATATACTGCTCTTGGTTGGAGCACTTCTGCCTCTGCAACAACAGCTTCTTATAAAGCCGGTGATTCAATAACTTTATCTTCTGATATAACTTTATATGCAATAGCTAAGAAAAATTCTTCTATTGGTGGTGGTTCTTCTGGAGGAGGTAGTAATCCTATAGTTATTGGTGGAGACGATGATGATGGTGGTTCTTCCTGTACAGGAAGAGTAACATGTTCAGCAACAGATGCTGGGGCAGTTTGTTCAAGCTGTTATAGTTACACTTGTACTAGTTGGGGACCTTGGAGTTCAGATTATGATCAAGCTGGTGATATATCATCTAAAACTGAAGATGAAGAAGTTATTTGCATATATAATGTAAAATATGATTTTTATAGGTGTCAAAGACGTTCATGTCAAACCAAAAAATGTACGGGTGGGTATTATAATTGTACTTGTCCATGCTCTTAGAAACTTTAATAATTTATTAAAATATAAATCTCTAGAAAATCTAGAGATTTTTTATTTTGTTATAAACTTCGACAAATTTATAATTATTGTAATGATATAGTTGAATCAGGATATGCAAGGAATAATTAATGATAAAAAAATGCATAAACTAGTAGTATAGTACTTTAAATTATTAAAAAATGATTGACAAAATATTTAATTGTGATTAGAATAACTAATTACTTAAATGAATCTGTGGTGGGGCTTATGGATGTGAATAAAAGAAAAAGAATAATTTTAATTTGTTTATTTGTTATTATATTGTTTTTTTTACTAGTATTTTTGTATTTAATTAACGATTATGTAAATGATGATTATGAAAGTATTAATATTGAAGAAGATATTATAAAAGATTTAGTAATTAATGATTTATCTAATACAATTACAAATAAAAAAATTATAGATAAATTAAAAGAAAAATATAATAATGATGATATTGTTGGTTTTTTAAAATTAGAAAATGCTAATTTTTCTATACCAATTGTTCAAAGTAGTGATAATGATTATTATACAAATCATAATTTGTATGGTAATAGAAGTATTGCTGGGGCTGTTTTTCTAGATTATAGAGTAGATATAGACTCTAGCAAAAAATTAATTATTTTTGGTCATGGTTCTTCTAACATTAATGCACCATTTAATGTTTTAGAAGAATTTGATGATAGAGATTTTTACGAGAGGAATAAAATAATTGAGCTTACAACAAGCACTACAAAAAAAGTTTATGAAGTATTTTCTGTTTATGTAGAAACTATTGATTTTTCCTATATGAATCTAGATTTTAATAGTGAAGAAGATTACTTAAATCATCTAGAAAAATTAAAATATAGATCTATATATGATAGTGATATAGAGTTATCTAGTAATGATGAAATACTAATACTCCAAACTTGTAGTACTGATAAAGCATATCGTAATTATCAAAATAAATATTTATTAATAATATTAAGGAGGGTTTTAAATGAAGAAATTTAATTTATTTATATTAGCTTTATTATTGTTTATGCCATTAGTAGTAAATGCACAAGAAGCACAAATTTGTAAATTATACGAAAGTGGTACAAAAGAAGTTGATGTTTTATCTATGGATGAATTTGAAAATAGCTTAAAATTAAAGGTTCAAGAATTGAACAAAGATAGTTATGGACATTATACTCATAGATATGTTATGAATGTTGTAGATACAACTGAAACAACAAAAAAATCTTTTTATGAAACTGTAGAAGTTTCTGAGGTTTTTGAAAAAAAAACTGATGCAGTTAGTTATTTTGATGGTATTAAATTAGAAAAACCATATGTAAAAGGTGAATACGTAGTTTCACCAAAAGAAATAATTACTACTTCAAATGGTGCTACAAGTAGCATAGTATGTTTAACTTTAGATTGTGCTAGTGAGATAGATAATCTAAAAAAATCATTAACAAGTAATCAAGAATTAGTATATGATATTACAGCTAAGTCTAGTATTAGTGTGGATTTTAAAGATGTTAAATATACTTCTAATAATGAAACTGTATATTTTGATACAGAAGAAGAAGCAAATGATTTTGCAGAAAATTATACTCCAACATTAGATGGATATGAATTTGTAAAAAATGAAGTAAAAGAAGAAACAATTACTATAACAGAAGAACTAAGTTATAGTGATTTAAATGATAATGATACGTTTGAAACTGAAGAACTTGCAAATGAAAAATTACAAGAATTCCAAAGAGAGTATAATATTAATAATGGAAGCGTATCAAAAGTAAGAAATAATAATGATACAACAACAAGAGGAATATTAAAATTTGAAAATCAAAGTGAACTTGAAAAATGGTTAGAAGAAAATTCTATTGATAGTTCTTTAGGAAAATTAACTACTGTAATAACTCCAGTAAAAGGTGAAGAAGAATCTATCAGTGGTACTTATACTACTTTAGAGGAATTAGAAAACTATATTAAGAGTTTAGAAGATTTAGGATATATTGTAGATTATGACTATGAAAAAGTGTTTAAAGGTATTAGTGGAGAAGTTAAAACAGGAGAAAAATTTGATAGTGCTACTAGATATCAATTCTCATATAATGATACTAATTACATTTTAATTAAACAAGGTAGTGGAAATTTAGCTTTATGGACTGAATATGCTTTAAGTGAAACAGAAAAAGATACTTTTGTAAGGACATATAATAGTATCAATAATTTTGATGGTTCAACAAGTAATATTACAAAGGATCAAATAACTTGGATTAACGGTTTTAAAGCTCATGATTTATCATTTATTGGTAATAACTGGGGAACATATACATTTACTAAAGAAGGAAATAATATTGTTATGACTTGTGATAAAATTTCACATCTTATCAAAGGTTATTCAACTCCAAAATTTGCTTATGTTTTAAGTGGAACCAAATATAGAGAAACAGAAGAAGTAGAACTTAGTTATGTAAAAACAGTTTATGGCTTCTCATATGTTGTTAATGCAACTGCATTTGTTGAAGAAGAAGTAACAAAATATGTTATTATTTCTAAATTCATAAAGGAAATATCAGAATCAACTGCAACATTAAATTATTATGTTAAAACAACATTAGTAAACTATGAATATAGTTTGAAATATGATGTATTAAAAGAAGAAACAAATAAAATTAATAAAGTAAATTATGTAATTGAAGAATGTGGATATGAAAATGATATTGGTGGACCAGATTATGAATATCCAAATCCACCATATACAGGAATCAATACAGGAATTTATACTTTTGTTAAAATTTTATTAGGACTTTCTATTGTAGCAGTTTTATTTAAAATATATAAATTAGTAAAAAATAATTAATAAAAATTTATAAACATGTCATTTTGACATGTTTTTCTTGTGTCTAAAAAAATAAAGTGTTATAATATGAGCAGTGAAAAGAGTGAATTTATTATGAATATAGAAATAAAAAATTTATGCGTTAATGCAGGTGAAAAAAATATTTTAAATGATTTTAATCTTAATATAGAAAAAGGTACTATTCATGTTATAATGGGCCCTAACGGTGTTGGTAAATCAACCCTTTCTAAAGTTATCTTAGGAAGTAGTGATTATAATATTACTAAAGGAGATATCTTGTGTAATGATGAGTCAATTCTTTCTTTAACAACTGATGAAAGAGCAAAGCTTGGAATATTTTTGTCATTTCAAAATCCTATAGATATTGAAGGTGTAACTAATAGTGAATTTATTAGAACTTCACTTAATGAAATAAAAGGTGAAGTTGTTCCTTTATATGATTTTATAAAAGAATTAGATAAATATTATGATGATTTATTACTTGATAAAAGTATGATGCATCGAAGTGTTAATGAAAATTTTTCTGGTGGTGAAAAGCATAAAAATGAGATTTTACAAATGAAGATGTTAAAACCTAAATTTATAATTTTAGATGAACTAGATTCTGGACTTGATGTTGATAGTTTAAGAATTGTTTGTTCCAATGTTAACGATTACTTAAAAGAAAATAAGGATGTAAGCGTTTTAATGATAACTCATTATCAAAGACTTCTTGATTATATAAAACCAGATTATGTTCATGTTTTAAAAGATGGTAAAATAGTAAAAAGTGGTGATTTTACTCTAGCTAAAGAAATTGATCAGTATGGTTATAATGAATTTGAGACAAAATAACTAAGCGAGGAATAAAATTATGAATAAAATAGTAGTGGAAAAAAATAAGATAAGTAGTAATTTTCCTTTAAAAATAGATAATTTTAATATTAATTTAGAAAATAATGATGTATTTATTATCTATAAAGATAGTAATTGTAATTTTAAATTTAACATAAAAAATGATCTTAAAATCTATGAATACTATACTAATAGTACTTGCTATAATACTTATAATTTAGATAATAATAGTAATCTAACTCTTAATAGATTTTGTTTTGATTGTAGTTTTAAAACTGATATAAATTTAAGTTATAAATCAAATATTTTATATAAATATGCTTGTATAAGTCTTAATGATAATAATTATATAATAAATGTATATCATAATGATAAGGATACTACTAGTAAAGTAGTAAATTATGGAATTAATTTTACAGATAAAAAACTTGATTTTTTAATTAATAGCTATGTTAAAAAAGAAAGTATTAATTCAAATGCTATTCAAGATAGCAAAATTATTTTAAAAAGGAATGGTAATTCTTCTATAAAACCTAATTTAATAATAGATAACAATGAAATAAGTTCAAGTCATTCGGCTTACATCGGTAACTTTAAATCAAGTGAAATATTTTATTTACAAAGTCGTGGAATTAGCTATGATAAAGCAATAAAGTTGCTTGCGAAATCATTTTTAACTAGTAATATGGAAATAGATGAATTAATTAATCTTATTTTAGATGATTTAGATAGAATTTGGGGGGGGTGTAATTTATGAATAGAGAAGATTTTCCAATGTTAAAAAATAATATTATTTATTTTGATAATGGTGCGACAACTTTCAAACCACAATCTGTTATTGATAAAACAGTATCTTATTATAGTTCGTATTCATCAAATGCTCATAGGGGAGATTATGATATTAGTTTAATTGTTGATAAAGAGTATGAGGGTGTAAGAGAAAAAGTTAGAAGATTTATAAATGCTGATAGTACTAGTGAAATAGTATTTACAAAAGGTACAACAGAAAGTTTAAATATGATTGTATTTGGCTTTATGAAATATAATTTACAAAAAGGTGATGAAGTATTACTTTCAAAGTCAGAACATGCATCTAATATACTTCCTTGGTTAGAACTTGAAAGTGAAATAGGAATTGTTATTAAATATATTCCTTTAAATGAAAAATTAGAACTTACTTTTGATAATTTAAAAAGTGCTGTATCAAAAAAAACTAAAGTAATATCTCTTGCTCATATAACAAATACAATTGGTGATGTAAGACCAGTTGTAGAAATAGGAAAGTTTTGCAAAGAAAATAATATTTATTTTGTTTTAGATGGCGCTCAAAGCGTACCACATTTAAAAACAGATGTTAAAGAATTAAATTGTGATTTTTTAGCATTTTCTGCTCATAAGATGCTTGGTCCAACAGGAATTGGAGTTTTATATGGCAGATACGAACTTTTAGATAAGCTTAAACCTTTAGTTTTAGGAGGAGGTATGAATAGTAGTTTTACAGATAACTCTTATGAACTTAAAACTTTGCCAACAAGACTTGAAGCTGGCACTCAAAATATTGCCGGAGTTGTTGGATTAGGTGAAGCAATTTCCTATTTAGAAAAAATTGGTATGGATAAAATTCATAATCATGAAGTAGATTTAAAAAAATACTTAACAGAAAAGCTTTCTAATATTTCTAATGTTAAAGTATATAATAAAAATACTATATCAGGTACAGTATTATTTAATTTAGATAATGTTTTTGCGCAAGATACCGCTATATATTTAAATAAACATAATATTTGTGTTAGAGCAGGAAATCATTGTGCTAAAATCTTAAAAGATGAACTAGGCATAAAAAATACATGCCGTATTAGTTTGTATTTTTATAATACTAAAGAAGAAATTGATGAACTTGTTAAAGTATTAGAAAATAGTTATAATATATTTAAAGAAGTGATTTAAATGGATAAAGAATTAAAAAGAGAAATAATATTAGATAATTATAATAATCCTTTTAATAGAGGTATTCCAAGTGATGATAGTTATATTATGATTAATACAAATAATGAAAGTTGTATTGATAATTTGGATATTTATTTTAAAATTAATGAAGGAAAAATAGTTGATGTTTATTTTGATGGTGAAGCTTGTGCTATTTCAACAAGTGCAACTTCTATTATAAATAGAATTATTTTAAATAAAACTAAAGATGAGATAAAAGAAATTATTGATAATTATAAAAATATGATAAACGAACTATCTTATGATAAGGAAGTTTTAAAGGACTTAATTGTTTACGATGATATTTATTTACAACCAAATCGTAAAACTTGTGCCTTACTTCCTGTTAAGGCAATTGAAAAAATATTAGAAAAAATGTAAATTTTATAATTTTTCTTGTTAATTATTGATTAACATTGTATAATATATATGAAAACATTTGAAAAAGTCAGATGCTTTTCCTTACTTTTTAGTTTAAAAGGAAGGCAGGTGGTTATTATGACACAAAGAGAAAAAATCTTATTTATCATAATACTACTATTATTTTTCATAATAATAAAATTATTATGAATATAAAAAAGCATCTGAAGTAACTAATATTAATTTCAGATGCTTTTTGTAAAAAACAAATATAGAAAAGCATTTGATTACGACTTCAAATGTATTCCTTTTTTATTATATTCAAGGTTTCCTTGACATATTCATAATAACATAAAAAAAATATAATTTCAAGTTAATTTTAGAATAAATAATCTATAATATAATAAAAAAATAAAGTAGTTGTATTAAATTCTACTTTATTTTTTTAAAATAATTTGTTGATTTCAGATGCTTTTTGTAAAAAACAATATGGAAAAGCACTTGATAACGACTTCAAATGTATTCCTTTTTTATTATAACATACAAAAAAATAAATTAAAGGTTAATTTTTCTTTTTTGATTTTTATTTATCAACAATTATTTGTAGCAAAACAAGTAAAACTATGGTAGAATATTTATGTATATAAAGAAGGAGGCAATATATGAAAATATTATCAGTAAATGCAGGTAGTTCATCTTTAAAATTCACATTATTTGAAATGCCTGAAGAAAAAGTTCTAATTTCAGGAGTTTTTGAAAGAATTGGAATTAGTGATAGTTTTTATACAATTAAATTAAATGGAGAAAAAATAAAAAAGGAAGTTAATCTTGAAAATCATAAAGATGCTTTTCAATATTTAGTACAAGAACTTCTAGAAAATAAAATAATTGATAGTTTAAGAGATATTAAAGGTATTGGAAATCGTATTGTTCAAGGAGGTTCTTATTTTGACAGAAGTGTTATAGCAACAGAAAGTGTTATTTCAAAAATTGATGAATTAAGCGTTTTAGGGCCACTTCATAATCCACCTGCTATTGTAGGTATTCGTGCCGAACAAGAAGTATTTAAAGATGCAATTTTAACAACTGTTTTTGATACAGCATTTCATCAAACTATGCCAGAATATAATTACATGTATGCAACACCATATGAATGGGAAAGTGAATACAAAATTAGAAGATATGGTGCTCATGGCACAAGTCATAAATATGTAACTTTAAAAATGAATGAGATTTTAGGAAGAGAAGATACTAAACTTATTACTTGTCATATTGGAAATGGTGCTTCAATTAGTGCAGTATTAAATGGAAAATGTCTTAATACATCAATGGGTCTTTCTCCAAATGCGGGGCTTATTATGGGGTCTCGTTGTGGTGATATTGATGCAACTATTGTACCTTATATGATGGAACAAGCAAATATTACACCAAAAGAAATGGATACTATTTTAAATAAAAAATCAGGTTTACTAGGAATAAGTGGTGTATCAAGTGATGCTCGTGATATTGAAAATGGAATAAAAGAAGGAAATAAAAGATGTATTCTTGCTAATAAAATGTATGTTAGAAGAATTGTTGATTATATTGCAAAATATTATGTTGAACTTGGTGGATGTGATGCTATAGTATTTACCGCAGGTGTTGGAGAAAATGGAATAGCAACAAGAGCAGAAGTTTTACAAGAATTAGAAGTTTTAGGAGTAAAATTAGATAGTGAAGCTAATAATTGCCGTGGTAAAAAAGTTTGTATAACAACAAAAGATTCTAAAATTCCAGTATGGGTAATTCCAACCGATGAAGAATTAATGATAGCAAAAGATACATATGATTTGGTAAAATAGACATGGAAGAAGTAATGAATAAAAAAATATATAAATTAATAAAAAAATACGATAATATTGTAATAGCAAGGCATATTAATGCTGATCCTGATGCAATGGGAAGTACTTTTGCTCTAAAAGAAGCAATAAAAGAAACTTTTCCAGACAAATCCGTTTTTTTAGCAGGGGTTGCTTCTGCTAGATTTAATTACATGGGGAAGTTTGATCATGATAAAGATTATGAAAATCTTTCTGATTGTTTATTAATTAGTTTAGATACACCAGTAAAAAGATTACTTGATTTAGAAGATTTAGACAAATATTCTTATAAAATAAAAATTGATCATCATCCAAAATTAGAAGAATATTGTGATTTAGAACTTATTAATGATAAAAAATCAAGTGCTTCAGAAATGGTTTATGATTTAATTAATGAAACAAACCTTAAAATGAACAAAAAAGTAGCAGAATATTTATTCTATGGAATAGTTGCAGATACAGGGAGATTTTTATTTTCCAATACCTCATCATCTGTTTTAAAAGTTATTGCCAGTTTGATTGATGAATATAATTTAGATATAGAAAGACTTTATTTTAATCTTTATAAAAGACCAATCAATGAACTTAGATTACAAGGTTATATGGCAAACAATATGAAAGTTACAAAAAATGGTGTGGGTTATATTAAAGTAACCAGTGATGTTATGGAAAGTTTTCATTTAGATAGTGCATCATCTGGTGGTGCGATCAATGAATTTAATAATGTTGAAGATTTTATTGTTTGGACATCAGCTGTTGAAGATAAAAAAAATGATAATATTAGGGTATCAATAAGATCCCGTGGCCCTGCGATTAATCACATAGCTGAAAAGTATAATGGTGGAGGACATAAAGTAGCAAGTGGCGCCAAAGTAAAATCTTTTGCAGAAGTTGATTCGTTAATTGAAGATTTGGATAAATTATGTAAAGAATATCAAGGAAGTGAAAACAATGAAAATAACTAGTACTGAACTTGTTGTTAGTGCTGTAAGAAGAAGTCAATATCCCGAAGATGGATTAAAAGAATTTTTACTTTTGGGAAGAAGTAATGTTGGAAAAAGTAGTTTTGTAAATACCTTAACTAATCAAAAGAAATTAGCTAGAACATCATCTACTCCAGGAAAAACAAGAAATTTAAATTTCTATTTAATTAATAATAGTTTTTATTTTGTTGATGTTCCAGGTTATGGCTACGCAAGTGTGAGTAAAAAAGAACAAAGAAAATTTGGACTTATGATTGAAGAATACTTAGAAAAAAGAGAAAATTTGAAAAGAACATTTTTACTAGTTGATTTAAGACATAAACCATCAAATGATGATGTTTTAATGTATAAATTTTTAAAATATTATAATTTGCCAGTCACAGTTATTGCAACTAAACTTGATAAAGTTCCAAAAAGTAAAGTGGAAAAATGCAAAAAACTTATACTTGATACCTTAAAACTTGAAATGGGAGATGTATTTTTAACTTTTTCATCTGAAACAAAAGAAGGAAAAGATAAAGTGCTAACTCATCTTGAAGAATTATTAGATCAAGATAATAATGATAATTTAGAGACCTTATAGGTCTTTTTTTCATACAATATTTTAGGTGGATTTTATGAAATTTGTTTTTAAAGACAATAAAATAATTATCTATTTAAATAAAGAAAATATAGACTTTGATATATCTAATAAAGAAAATTTGGAAAAATATATTAAAGAACTCGTTTTAAATATAAAGAAAATATACGGATATAAAATATCAGGTAGTTATAATGTTAATATTTATGA
>JAQXMG010000070.1 GCA_029012525.1 bacterium | reverse complement strand
CTTATTAATAATTTGAGTCATATTAAATATGTTACTAGTGTTTATAGGGATTTAAGTGTATGAAAGTAGTAGTTCAAAGAGTAAATAAAGCAAGTGTAGTTGTATCAAAAAAAGAAGTAGGAAAAATCGATAAAGGATTATTAGTTTTTGTTGGTTTTACTCATAATGATAATATAGATAACATAAAATATATCGTAAATAAAATAATAAATTTAAGAATATTTGATGATGAATCTGGAGTAATGAATTTATCTATAAAAGATAAAAATTATGAAATATTATCAGTATCACAATTTACACTATATGCTGATACAAAAAAAGGAAATAGACCAAGTTATATTAATTCATTAAATTATGTTGAAGCAGAAAAATTATATAACTTATTTAATGATGAATTAAGAAAAACTGGATTAAAAGTTGAAACTGGAATTTTTAGAAGTGATATGAATGTATCTTTAGAAAACGATGGACCTGTTACTATAATTATGGAAAGGTGATGATTATTATAGATAAAATTAATTATAAATTAATTAATTTTGCATTAATACTTGTCATCTTTTTTTTTATAATAATTACAAAAAATGTTTGGATTAATATCTTTTTAATTATAAAAAAAATATTAACTCCAATTATTATATCTTTTACTATTGCTTATTTTTTTAATACGATAGTAAAGATGATTAATTTTAAAAATAAAAATCATATCTTAATTAAGATATTAATATTAATTATATTTTTATTAATAACTATTTTTCTTATTTATTTATCATTTCCACTTTTGATAAAACAATTAATAAATTTATCATCTAGTATAATATCTTTTTCAAATCAGTTATTTAATAATAATTATTTTGAAAAAATAAGTTTTTTAAAGCCTATAATTACTGATATTTTAACTGATTTTATAAATAATTTAAGTAGCAATTCATTTTCTTATCTATTTAAATCAATAGATATTATTAGTAATTTTGTCTTAATTTGTATTTTATCTATTTACTTTCTTTTTAAAATGGAAGATATAAGAGAAAAAATAAAATATTATGTTAAAGATAATAAAAAGTTATCATTAGTAATTAAAAATATTGATAATTCTTTAAGCAGTTATTTAAAATCAATTTTTATAATAACAATAATAGAGACTATTGAATATACCATCATTTATTTTTTAATTGGTCATCCCAATTTTTTACTTATTGGCATTTTAGCTGGTTTTACCACAATTATTCCTTATTTTGGAGCTTTATTTACAAATATTATTGCACTTGTTACTGCATCTAATAATATGATACTTTTCTTATTATCAAGTTTAGTTATAATGATTTGTCCTATATTTGATAGTTATATTATTGATCCAAAGATTTATCATAAAAATATTAATATAAGTCCTATAGCAACGATTTTATCTATTATTGTTTGTTCTAATCTTTTTGGAATACTTGGTATTGTTATTGCTATTCCAAGTTATATAGTTATAAGAGAAATAGGTAGTATTTATATTAATAAATATTTTAAGTAGAAAAATAATACAATGAAAGTAATTTAAAAGTATAAGTAGTAGCACAACCTTACTTAGTAAATTTTTAGTATAATATAAGTGTAATAAAGCATCATATGAAAGAATAGTAAGTAGCATATCTTTAATAGAACTAGAAAGAGGTATGAGAAAAAGACGTGATTGAATATACTAAACTAACTAAACAAGAATTAGATGATCTTTTATAGAAAATAGTAATTTTTGGTAATTTATAAAAAACTATTTAAAAAAACTAACAATTATATTAAAATAATAAGTCATGAAAAGAGATTTTAAGTATTTTAATATAATTTTTTTATTTCTTATAATCATATCTTATATAATTATTCCCAGTAAAGTGGAAAAAACAAAATATGAATATGTAATTAATAGTAATTATATAACTGATATTGATGTATTATTTAAAACTAAAGAAGAAGAGGTTTTTGATGTTTTTTATGGAACAATTACAGCTTATGTATCTTATTGTGAAGGTTGTATAGGTATTACTGCATCAGGTTATGATGTTAGACATACTATTTATTATAATGATTATGAATATGGTAAAATAAGAATAATTGCAGCTGATTCTAGTATTCCTTTTGGTACAATAATTAGGATATCTAATATTGGTGAAGATGTAATTGCCATTGTTTTAGATAGAGGAGGAGCAATAGGGTTTGATAATTTTTCTCAAGCTGATTTATTATGTATTGATGAATATGTTTCATATAAATTTGGGAAAAAGCAAAATGCCAAATTTGAAATTTTAAGATGGGGCTACTAATTTGCATTTTTATTTTAAATATGATATAATACCTAAGCTTTAAGAAATGAGGTATTCTTATGAAAAAAGATAAGAA
>JAQXMG010000069.1 GCA_029012525.1 bacterium | reverse complement strand
TGTCATTTTTTTATTTCATAATTTTAAAATAATTACCAGAGTCTAAATATAATATACCTTTTTTGCCTTCAAGTTGTTCTATGGCATCATTATATTTATTTATTAAATCAAGTTTAGTTAAAGTAATATAAACATAATTATCATCATTCATATAAAGTAAAAATCTATCTTCATCTAGTTCTGTTGGATCATATTTTATTTCAGATATTTTAATTAAAACACTATCATCTACTTCTTTTAGTTTAGAAATAAAACTTTCCATTTTAGTATTTGGAACATAGTTTATTAAAATAGGAACATTGTAATTATCTTTTAATAATGTAATTTCTTTTTCATTTTCTAAGGTATATTTATCATCAGATTTAAACAATATTTTATATTCTTCTATATAAATATGAACTTGTTGAAAAAATCTTTTTTTTACTTTTACTTTTTTTATTAATGGGTTCTTTTTTATGTTATTTTCTATTTTATTGGAACTTGTTGTATAAAAGTTTGGATAATCTTGTAGTTTTGCTAATTCTATTATTTCTTGATCTGTTAGATTAGTATTACCATAGATATAAATATTTTTTACTTCACTGCCTATTACAAAGTAAACAATTGATGAAAAAACTAGCACTAATAGAATTAATAATAATACAAAAATTGCCCCTTTTTTTAGTTTTCTTTTGTTCATATATTACTCCCAATTAAAAAATTCTTGTTCTACTTTTAAATCTATATTAAATTTCTCATAAACTTTTTCTTTTGCTAGTTCAATTAAAGCTTTGATATCACTACTTGTTGCGTTATCTTTATTTACAACAAAATTAGCATGAACATCACTTATCATGGCTCCTCCGATTTCATATCCTTTTAAACCACATTCTTCAATTAATCTTCCAGCATAATCGCCATCTGGATTTCTAAAAACTGATCCTGCGGATGGATAATTTAAAGGTTGAGAAGTCATTCTTCTTTCTTTTCTATCTTTCATAACTTGTAAAATTTCTTCTTTTTCCTTATGTTCAAGTTTAAAATTTGCTTCAATTACAATAAATTTATTTTCCATTAAAGCTGATTTTCGATAAGAATAATTCAAATCTTTTTTTGTTAGTGTTTTTATATTTAAATTATCATCCAAAACTTTTACACTTATTAAATAATCAGAAATTGATTTTAAATAAGCACCAGCATTCATGTAAACTGCTCCACCAATTGTTCCCGGAATACCACTTGCCCATTCAAAACCACTTAAATTATTATTTGCTAAAAAAAGTGATAAAGAAATCAAACTATATCCAGCTTCTACTGTCAAAATATTATCATCAAGTTTTAAATTATTTAATCTATCAAGTTTTATAACTATGCCATTAAAAACATCATCACTAACTAAAATGTTACTTCCATTTCCTAATACTTTATATTTAACGTTATTTTTTTTAATTTCTTTTAATAAAATAATTAAAGAATCAACATTTTTTGGAGAAATTAAAAATTTGCAAGTACCTCCAGTTTTATATGTTGTTAAAGTCTTAAAAGATACATCTTCTTTTATAATATAACTATCTTTATTTAATGTCTCAATTATCGTATTCATTATTTTTTCCTACTTTCTAGTTTTTTTATTTCATTATAAATCTTAGTTTGACTATTTTTTACTCCAAGTTTTAATGTGTTTTCTTTTAATTTTTTATATTCCTCTTTATCATCTAAAATTTTATCTATTAAACTGATTAATTTATCTTCATTAAAATCTTTTTCCTCAACCAAGTAACTAGCGTTTTTATCACTTAATGCTTTGGCATTTAGATACTGATGATTATTGGCAACATAAGGACTTGGAATTAAAATACTTGGAATACCAAGAGATGTAAATTCTGCAATTATTGTTGCTCCTGCTCTTGTTATAATTAAATCAGTCACTTTTAAAACTGATGGCATATCTTCAATATAAGGTACTACTTTGACATTTTTAGGGAATCTATTATTTTTTATTTCATCATAGTTTTCTTTCCCTGAAACAAGTAAAACTTCATAATTTTTATTTTCAAATTTGGATAACATATTTACAATTTTTTCATTAATTGTTGATGCTCCAAGTGAACCTGTTGTAATTAAAACTAATTTTTTTGTTAAATTCAAATTATAATCTTTTTTATTTGCTTTAACCACTTTTAGGACTTCTTCACTTCTTGGATTACCTGTAAAAACGCATTTTTCTTTTTCAAAGTACTTTATACTATCTTCCATAGAAACACATATAGTTGTTGCATATTTACTTAAAAATTTATTTGCTTTTCCTGGAACACTATTTTGTTCATGTAAGATAGTTGGTATTTTTAATTTACTTGCATTATAGATAACTGGGACAGTAACATAACCACCAACCCCTATTACTACATCTGGTTTAAAATCTTTAATTATCTTTTTACATTTAATATTACTTTTTATTAGTTTTATAAAAGTTTTAAAACATCTAACTATATTTTTACTTAAACCACTCATTTCAATACCAACATAATTAATTCCTAAATTAGGTATGATATCTTTTTCCATTCTATCAGTTGTTCCTATATATAAAATATCAACATTTTTTTCCATTTCTTTTAATTTATTAATTATTGCTATTGCAGGATAGATATGTCCTCCTGTGCCACCCGCACTTATTATTATTTTCATAAAACTCACATCCTACTTAATTATAGCATAAATTGTTCATTATATGTAAAAAAATAGGATAATTTTTAAACTATCCTATTTTTAACTTGTTGCATTAGATGATCCAAGAGTTATATTTATCTTTTTTTCTTTATTATTTCTAACTATTGTAAATGGAACTGTTTCCCCAACTTCGTATTTATATAATAAATATTTAAAGTATGCAACACTTTTTATTTCAACACCATTTATTTCTGTTATAATATCGCCTTGTTTTATTCCAGCTTTTTCTGCCGCACTTCCTTTTTCTACGCTGTTAACATAAACTCCAGATACATTTACATTTCCATATAATGTTGGTGATACATAATATAATGAAATTCCAATATATGGTCTTACTACATTTTTACCATTTATAAAGTCAGTTGCATATGAAACTGCTGTTTCAATTGGAATTGCAAAACCGATTCCTTCAATTGTGTCAGATGATAATTTCATATTTGTAATACCAATTACTTCACCATTGGCATTACAAAGTGGTCCACCACTATTACCTGAATTTATCGGAGTATCTGTTTGTAAAACTTCCATTACAAATGAATTATTTTGATACAAACCATTTCCTGTTGATACTTCAACTTCTCTATTTTTTCCTGATAAAATACCACGAGTAACAGTCCATGAATAAGCATCACTATCAATTGGTGCTCCAACTGCAAAAGTTGTATCTCCAATTCTTAATTCTTCACTACTTCCAATTGTTGCAACAGATATTATTTTATCAGCATCAATGCTAAGTACAGCAATATCTTGATAAGTATCACTACCAATAAGCTTTAATTCTTCTTCTTTAGTATTAGTAAATGTAGCAGTAAATTTATCTCCGCCATTTACTACATGAGCATTAGTTAAAATGTAAGCAGTTTTATTATCTTTTAAGAAAACAAAACCTGTTGCTGTTGAATAAAGTTGATTTTTACTATATGTTTTTATAATAACAACTGAATCATATACTTTTTCTACAGCATCTGCAATTCCTGTATCTGTTATTGTTACATTTTTTTGTTCTTTTATTATTTCATTTGTTACTGGTTTATTAAAAATTGTAAATAAAAGATAACATAGGCCAAATGTAAGTATAAAAGTAATAAAAGAAGCTAAGATTATATAAAATACATTATTATTATTTTTTTTACTATTGTTTGGATTATTTTCTACTTTTACATCAACAACTTCTTCTTCAAGTTTTTCTTTTTCAGAAACAACATCTGTTGTTACCGCATCAATTACTTCTTTTTCATTAAGATCTTTACCACAATTGGTACAGAATTTAGCGTCTTTATTATTTTTAGAACCACACCCTGGGCATATATTTTGTTTCATTAAAATTCCTCCATCCTATGATATTTATTATTCTTTTTTTATTATAACACATAATAATAATTTTATTAAATATCAAAACTACAAATAGTTTATTTTATTTTTATTAAATAAAGATTAAAACAACCATAAATATAATACTTATTTTTCATAATCACAATTTAGACATTTAATTTTTGATTTTTTTTCAGTTAAAACCCCACCACAAGAAGGACACTTATCTATTATTGGTTTATCCCAAGAAGCAAAAGAACATTTTGGATAATTACTACAACCATAAAATACTTTACCTTTTTTAGTCTTTTTTTCAATTATTTTGCCATCGCATAAAGGACAATCCATTATTTCTACTACCTTTTTTTCTTGTTTTTTTATGTACTTACAAGTTGGATAGTTACTACAAGCTTCAAATGTTCCAAATTTTCCTCTTCTAAATACCATTGGACTACCACATAAAGGGCAAACTTCACCTGTTTCTTCTGGTTTTACTTTTTCCATATTATTGAAAGCATCTTTTACACTTGGTTCAAAAGTTTTCCAAAATTCATTTAGAAGTTCATACCAAACTTTATTTCCTTCTGCAACTGAATCTAACTCTTCTTCCATTTTTGCAGTATAAGAAACATTTATCAAATCAGAAAATCCTTCTTGAAGTTTTTCTGTTGTTGTAATACCTATTTCAGTTGGATAAAACTTTTTATCTTTTACAACTACATAACCACGTTCTTTTATAGTATCTATTATTTTTACATATGTTGATGGTCTACCAATACCTTTTTCTTCAAGTTCTTTTATAAGTTTTGCTTCCGTGTATCTAGGTTTAGGACTAGTAAAATGTTGTTCATCTATAAATTCTTGAGCAATAACAACATTTGTCTTATAATTTTCTAAATCAGGCAACTGTTTATCAGTTGTATCTTCGTATTCATTATATACTTTTAAATATCCATCAAAAGTTAAAATACTTCCTGTTGCTTTAAATTGATAATTATTATCATCTAAAGTAATTGTTGTTGCAATTGTTTTAGCATCTGACATTAGTGATGATAATGCTCTTATATAAATAAATCTATATAATTTATACTCATCATTTGTTAAATATTCTTTAACACTTTCTGGTGTTCTAAAAATAGATGTTGGTCTAATTGCTTCGTGTGCGTCTTGAACATTTTCTGTTTTTTTTGATACTTTTACATTACCAACATATTCTTTACCATAATTACTGCTTATATATTTATATGTATTTTTAATAAATTCATCACTTAGACGAACAGAATCTGTTCTCATATAAGTAATTAAACCAACTCTTTCGTCTTTTAAATCAATACCTTCATATAATTTTTGAGCAATAGACATTGTTTTTTTACCAGTAAAGTTTAGTTTATTTGATGCTTCTTGTTGAAGAGTTGATGTTGTAAATGGAAATTTAGCGCTTTTTTTCTTTTCCTTTTTTTGTACACTTTCAATTTTTAATGTTTTTGATAGTTTACTTAATATTTCATCACATTCAACTCTTGATTTTATTTCAATATCTTTATGATTATAAGCATATAGTTCCGCTTCAAAATCTTTCATTTTAGCAGTTATTGTATAGTATTCTTCTGGAACAAAATCATTTATTTCATTTTCTCTATCTACAATTAGTTTTAAGGCAACGCTTTGAACTCTTCCTGCACTTTTTCCTCCAGTTTTAGATTGCATTAATTTTGATAAACGAAAACCAATTATACGATCAAGTATTCTTCTTGCTTCTTGTGATTTAACTAAATTATCATCTATTTTTCTAGGATGCTTAAATGATTCAATTACTTTGTCTTTAGTTATTTCATTAAAAACTACTCTATCATAATCATCATCTTTAAGCTTTAAAGTATCTTTTAAATGCCAAGCAATAGCTTCTCCTTCGCGATCGGGATCGGATGCTAAATAAACTTTTGATGACTCTTTAGCTTTCTTTTTTAGTTCTGATATTAATTTTTTCTTGCCCTTTATTGGTTCATAAGTTGGAGAAAAATTATTATCAATATCAACACCAAATCCATATTTACCAGTTGTTGGCAAATCTCTAATATGTCCCATTGAAGAAACTACTTTATAATCATTTCCTAAATATTTTTCTATAGTTTTACTTTTACTTGGAGATTCCACTATTACTAAATTTTTCATAAATTAATCACGTCCTCACTTTTAATTATATAAACTAATTATTAGAAATTGTCAATTATTTTAAAATGAATAGCAAATTTTATCTAACATTATTTTTATAAGATTTCATTATTTTGCTATAAGCATCTTCTAATTCGAATGCACTAAAAGTATTAGCTTTTGTTATTATCTCATCATCAGATTTATGTTCTTCTTCGTTAAAGAAATTTTCGTAATTCCCAAACATTTTAAATTCACATACTCCAGTTTTTGAATAGTTTAAAATATCGCATGTTAAATCAACTGGATAGTATTTATCATTTATTAAAATTAAATTCCAAGCATGACCACCTTTTTTTGATTGATACAAACATTTGACATTAATTCTATCCATAATTTCTTTAAAAACTAGTGAAAATCCTGCACAAACTCCAGATTTATTAAGTAAAACAAGTAAGTTTCTTGTATATTCTCGAGCTTTATCATCTTCCGTTTTATATGTAAGAGATTCTACTAAAGTTTTATAAACATACATAACTTTTTCTAAATCATTCCAACTAGAGTCAATATTTTTTTCAATATTTTCCATCTCTTCAATAATTTTCACCATTTCTTCTTTAGTATATAAAGTTCTATAAAAATACCTTTCACTGTTATATTTGTCTTTATCGTAAGGACCAACTATACGTATTAAAACATTACTTGTTATTTTACTAAAACTTTCCACATTTTGCCCTTTAGTATTTTTTAGTTCTACAATAGTTAAATCTGGTAATTTGTTAATTACATCAATTACTTCATCATCTATTTTTCTGTCATATACTCTATAAATATTCATAAAAAACTCCTATTTTTCTTTTATTCTATTAAATCTATCTTTATAAGAACAGTGCTTGCAAAGTTCTAAAACACATTTGTTATTATTAAAATTTGATATTATGTACTCATTTTTTTCTAATATTTCAGATAATTTTTCAGTAAATATATTCCCTAAATTACTAATTCCATCACTATCTAAGCAACAGATAACAACTGTACCATCTGATAATATTCCAATATGTGATTTAAGTCCTAAACATGTTCCTATTTCATTATAATATGAGTTATCTAAATTAGGCCAAATAAATTTTTCATTTTTATTTAAATAAATATTTTTTGATAATACAATATTATTTTTATTTTTTATTGAAAGAACAATATCACCATATTTATTTTTTAAATTATCTAAAATTATGTTTTCTTTATCATCTATCCAAATTCGATAAGAAATATAAATATTTTTATTTAGTTTATCTACTGCTTCAAATATATCCTTAAAATAATCTTTTTTATTATTTTCACAGTGTAATGAAATATTAAGTTGTCTAACACAAGAATAGTTGTTTAGTATATCGACTTTTTCTTTTAAAAATACTCCATTTGTTGTTATATTTACAAACTTTTTATATTTCCCACATAACTTTAGTAATTCATCTAATTTACTATGTAGTAAAGGTTCTCCTTGAATATGTAAGTATAAATAATCGGTATAATTATCTATTTTTTCTAAAACTTTTTCAAATTCATCTATTGTCATTTCTTTTTTTGTTCTTTTAGTTTTAGAACAAAAAGAACAATTCAAATTACAAATATTAGTTATTTCAATATAAATTTTTTTAAACTTCATCTTCATTTTCCTTATTTATAAGATCTACAGGATTAAAAGTTTTTCTATAGCATTTTAAAGTGCCATATTTATATAATGCTTCAATGTGTTCTTTTGTTGGATAGCCTTTATTTTTTTTGTAATTATAATAGGGATATTTTTTGTCTAATTCATACATTAAACTATCACGATATACTTTTGCCAAAACTGATGCTGCTGCAATTGTTAGACTTTTAAAATCTCCTTTTATAATTGAAGTTGTTGGAATATCAATATCTAAATGCATAGCATCAATTAAAATGTGTTCTGGTTGTGGATTTAATTTTGCTATTGCTTTCTTCATAGCAATTTTAGTTGCTTCATAAATATTTACTTCATCTATTACTTCATTAGATACTTCTGCAATTCCATAAGAAATACATTGTTCTTTTATTACTTTGTCAAATTCGTTTCTTTTTTTCTCTGAAAGCTTTTTGGAATCAGTTAAGCCATCAAGTTTAAAGTTTAATGGAAGAATTACTGCGGCCGCAACAACTGGCCCTACTAAAGGGCCACGTCCTACTTCATCTACTCCTGCAATTAAAGTAATTCCTTTATTGATTAATTCCTTTTCATATATATAATTATCGGATTTTGCAAGTTCTAATTCCAATTTTTTTATTATAGATAAATCTTTTTTTCTATTTAATATTTTTTTTATTTGTAAAACTTTTCCTATGGAAGCACACTTATAACCATAAACATCTATAGCGCTATCTAAATCATACAGATTGTTACTTGCTTCAAAACAATCAAAATAAATTATTTCTTTATCTAATGCCCCAATTTTTTTAGAATAATCATCCTTTATTTTTTGATATAAGGTATCAGACAAAGCCAAATCTATATCATCTGTTTTGTCTAAAAGGTTTTGAAGAACTAAAGATGCATCACTTAATACTATAAAATCTTCTTTAGTAAAAGGAAGTGTTTTTAATTTTTCTAATATTTCTTCTTTATTCATTTTCTAACCTATCAAATGTGATATTTTTTATTTTACCACTTTTTACATCATTAATAATTAAATCAATTACTTTATCATAATCAACTACTCCACCTTTTTTTAGACAACCACATTTTTTTCCTATAGTATCAAAGACTTCTTCAAAATCATCTATATTTGAAACATTATATTTTTCTTTTAAGATATCTGGATAATATTTATATAAAGTTTTAATTATATAAATTGCAATATCTTCTTTTACTAATATTTCTTCTTTGATTGCTGTTGTTGCTGCTAGATTAAAAGCAACAGTTTCTTGTTCTAATTTAGGCCAAAGTATTCCTGGAGAATCCAATAATTCGATATTTTTTCTTACTCTAATCCAATTTAAATTTTTAGTTACTCCAGGTTTATTTCCAACAACACTTGATTTTTTACCTACAATTTTATTAATTAAGGTAGATTTACCTACATTTGGAATTCCTACAACTAATGCTCTAATTGTATTTTTAGTTATGCCTTTTTCTTGTTGTTTTTTTATTTTATCCTCTAACATTTTATTACTTAATTCTAATAAATTATCTACATTTTTATCTTTAATTAGATCAAATTTTAATACTTTATAACCCATTTTTTCATAATGCTTAACAAACTTTTCAGTTTCATTTTTATCACATAAATCATATTTAGTCATTATTAAAATACGAGGTTTATTGTTTATAATAGAATTTATATCTTGTATTTTTGAACTATAAGGTATTCTAGAATCTATTACTTCATATATTATATCTATTAAGTTTAAATTGTCCTTTATTAATTTTTTTGTTTTTGCCATATGACCAGGATACCAGTTAATTCCTACTGATGTAAAACTTTCTTGATTATTACTTTTTTTATTTTCTGCTCTCATTTTTCTTTTTTTATACATGTCCATAAATTTATCGCTTCCTTTCCTATAATTTGTTGTTATGAAATCCATGACCATAATCTAAATTTATTAAATAATAATAATTCACCAGATATTGCTCTATACATTACATTATCATCAGATGATTTTTCATCTTTTAAATATTTTCTAGTTAATTTAAATCCCAAACTGTAATACACTTCTTCACGATATTCCAAATCATTTGCATCTAAATTTGTATCAGTCTTAAAAACTATCAATGGTCTGGAGTAAATTGTTTTTTCCAATCGTATGCTTTCCTCTAAAATAAATAGACCAAACACTATGATAATAGATACAATAACAATAAATAATTTCTTTTTCATAAATCCTCCTTTTTACGAATTACTATTTGTCTTAATTATCATTTTATCTCAATTATTTTAACATTTCTATTTTCTTCTTTTTGAACTTGCAAGAAATTCTTACAAGTTGAATTTATCTCTAATTTATCATCATTATATATTATTTATATGTTGTTCTATATTTTGTCTAGATGTTATTTGATATTTTGAAAGCCAAATATCTTCTTCAGTAAATTTGACATTTACTTTTGTTATTCCATCTTTGTTTTAATAAATCCAACAACTATCGTTTTTTTAATATTTTATATAAAAGTAGCCTAAAAATTTAAAAAACATTTAACAAGAAATCCTTTATTTTCAAGTGTTTAAGAATATTTTTTCATAATTATTCATTTACCAGTTAATCGAAGTCTTAGAAAAAATTTTTTCTTTATCGCTCATTTTTATCACTTGCTAAATTTATATTATCATAAATATTTTTAAATTGTCATAAAATATCTAAAAAATTATTTCCATCTTTTTAAAGTCGGAAATAATTTTTTACAATGTTCTTTCATTACTTCATTAGTCATTCCAGCTTGACTACCATATTTTGAACACATTTCAATATATTCTTCCATTGTAACTTTATCTATAAACTCACCATTTTTATAGCAATATTTACAATAGTCTTCATTTATGCTTCCATCGCTATTTGTTCCTAATTGATCTTCAGATATTATAGGCATACCACAACTTTGACATATTTTATTTTTCATTTCTACCTCCACACATATAAAATTATAATACAAAAACATGCGTTCATCAATAAATGTTTTTATTTTACTAAAATAAAAAGCATACAAATTATATGTATACCTTTTATCTACATCTAGTGCTACCTTTTTCATTAAAAATTTCTGGAATATCTGATTTTATAAATTTATCTTCATTCCAGATAGTCTCAACATTTCTTGCAATACCAGATACTGTTATAATATTTTCATTCTTTTCGGTTACAAAACCATATAAATCCTCAGAAGATATATCTAAATCTTCTAATAAATCATCATCAAATTTTTCAATAATTGGTGCAACAAAATCACCAACTTCTATTTTTTCTTTCATAAAAACCTCCTAATTTATTTTACCAAATTTGCTAAAAGGAAATAAAGTAAAGTTAACCTTACCTGAAATATTTTCTTTGTCAAAACATCCAAAATATCTACTATCAAGGGAATCATCTCTATTATCTCCCATTACAAAGTAACAATTTTCTTTTATCACACCATCATAAATAAAATCATTGGTTACTTCATCAAGGTAATCTTCTTTAATTAATTTATCATTTATGTATAACTTGCCATCAGAAACCTTTAAAGTTTCTCCAGGAAGACCAATAACACGTTTTATAAGTCTTTCCCCTTTATAATTAATAACTACTATATCCAATCTTTCAATGTCATTAAATTTATAGCTAATCTTATCAAGAAATAATATTTCACCATTATGTAATGTGTTATTCATACTATCACCATTTACTCTAACAGGAGTTATGATAAAAGTTCTAAGTAAAATGATAAATAAAATAATAGATATATAAATAATAAGTTCACTTCTATTCTCTTTTTTCATATCAATTTAGCAAAAAAAGGCATCAAGCCTTTTATTTTTGTCCTCTTTCTTTAATTCTGTATTGGCCCTTATAGTTCTTCAAGAAATTCAATTTAGAACGTCTTACTTTTCCTTGTCTTAGAACAACTATTTTGTCAATTTTTGGAGAATGAACTGGGAAAATTCTTTCAATTCCTACTCCATAAGATTCTTTTCTAACTGTAAAAGTTTCAGAAAGACCACTACCTCTTCTTCCAACAACAATTCCTTCATAAGCTTGAATACGTTCTTTTTTACCTTCAATTATTTTGTAATCAACACGAACTGTATCTCCTACTCTAAATTCTGGAATGTCATTTCTTAATTGTTTAGCTGAAATTTTATCAACTTTGTTCATCTTATACTCACTCCTTTTTTAACATCAATCATAATAGTTCATCAGCGGATTGACTAATAACGTATGTAATTATATCACAACATTTTATGATAAGCAAGCTTTTTTTACCTTCCCTTGCCTTTTTTTTCTTCCATAGAAATTTCAGATTCTAGTTTTTTTTCTAATACTTTCTTTCTAAGTTTTACTTCACTTTCAATTATTTCTAATTTTTTAAGGTATAATTTATATTCCTTTTCTTTCATATATTCTTTGTATTTGCTATCTAAAAGCTGTCTAAATTTTTCTATTTCATTTAAGATAAAAGAAAGCCCAGCATCGCCATCTTCATCGTCTTGATCATAAATAACTCCAGTCATTTTAATCAGTTTTTCTAGTGTTCTTTTACATTTTTTATTTACTAATTTTTCAATTAATGAAGGATTAATAACTACTACTTTTGAAACGTTAATCATATCCTCAAAATCACTTTTTTTAGGTTTAAAAGAAACACCATTAATACGTTCATATTCTAAATATGTTATCGCTCCTTTTATCTGTTCTTTTGTAACTACAAATCTTTTAGACACTCCCATAAACCACACCTCAATTTAATAAATCATTTCTTTTTTCTTTTGTGATTCTTAGTTGTTCAGACTTTCTATACTCATCAATTTTTTTATGATCGCCATTTACTAAAACATCAGGTACTTTAATACCTCTAAAATCTCTTGGTTTTGTATAAACCGGATAATCAAGCAAATTATCATTAAATGATTCACTTTCTAAAGAACCTTTTGATATTACTCCATCAAGAAGTCTTGTAATTGAATCAGTAATTGCCATAGCTGCAATTTCTCCTCCGGTTAAAATATAATCTCCAATTGAAATTTCTAAATCTGCTAACAACCTTATTCTATCATCAAACCCCTCGTAATGTCCACAAATTATAATCAAATGTTTAAATACTTTTAAGCTATTTGCTATTTTTTGATTATATGTTTTGCCATCAGGTGTTAATAAAATTACATAAGAATCTTTTGTTTTTAATGACTCAACACAATCAAATATTGGCTGACAAGTTAAAACCATACCAGAACCACCACCAAATGGTGTATCATCAACTTTTTTGTGAGGATCAGTTGAATAATCTCTAAAATTTACAATATTTATTTTTACAATATTTCTTTCAACAGCTCGTTTTATTATTGATTCATTTAAAAAGCCATCAAACATTGAAGGGAAAAGTGTTAGTATATCAATCCTCATATTAATCCCTCCACATTTTTTAGATATAGTTTTTTATTTTTTAAATCGACATTTTCAATAAAATTATCATTTTTAGGAATATATTTAGCGTTATCTAGAACAATTAATATATTATTTGAGCCCGCATCAACAATGTCTTTTACACTACCGATTTTAGAGTCATTAAAGTAAACATCCATTCCGATTAAATCTGTATCTAAATAAATGCCTTCTAAATCCAAATCAGCTTTTAAAATATATACATCTTGTTGCTTATATTTTATCGCTTTATCAATATCATCTATTTTATCTAGAATAACCATATCATAATTTTGATGTTTTCTGTAACTAATGATTTTATGTTCTTCAAAATTATTTCCTAGATATAAAATAAAACCTGGTTTAAAAACTTTGTCTTTAAAGGAAAAATTAGAAGTTATTTTCATTTCTCCTTTTAATCCATGAGTTGTTATTATTTTGCCTACATTAATATAATTCATAAATATCACCACTTATGTATATTATACATTAAATTATCCGAAAAAATAAAGAAAAATTTTTATATTTATATTATATAAAAATAGCACCTAATTTACTTATATCTAAATCAAGTGCTAAAACAAATTATCTTTTTCTTACAAATTTTTTTTCTTTTGATTTATCTTTAGAAAAATCAGCTGTTAATCCTAACCCAATTGTTGATGCTAAAACAATTGCAGAACACAATTCAATATTTGCGTCATATCCTGTATCTGGGTTTTTTTCTTCTATAAAATCATCATCTTCTTTTGTTAATACAATTAATCTATATTCAATTAAACCTTTATATTTTTCTTTTTCTTCAAATTTTTTAATAGTTCCTTTTAGTACATATTTCTTGCTAATTTCCTCTTTTTCTTCAACATAAGAACCTTTTATTAAATATTTTTTATTTAATTCCTTTTTTGTTTTATAAATAGTTGCATAATATGTTGTAATATTTTCATATAGTTGTTCTTTTCTAATTCCTTTTACATCATATAATTGATAATTATTTTCAATATATTTTTTTCCAGAAATTCTAAATTGAGAAATAGTTTTTTCTTTTTCTACAAATTCATTTTCAAATGTACCTACATTTAAATGAGAAATTCTATCTTTATCACATTCTACAACTATTGTTCCATCGTTATAATTAATTAAATATGTTCCCCAATTATTACCTAAATATGATAAATCATATTCTCCATTGCCTGAAATAAATTCAAAATTTGAATCTTTAATTGAAGAATCAAAATTAGCTTTTAAGAATGAATCTTTAAATGATGCTTGTTCTTTTTCAGATAAAGATTCTAATGTCCATACAACAACAGTTCCATTTCCTTGTTTTATTATTGCAAAATTTCCATTTGCTTCAAAATATGAATTAGAATCAAATTTTGTAGAATTTTTTATAATCACATTGCCAGTAGGAATTTTTTCTATTATTGTTTTTGTTTCCTCTGTAACATCATAACTATCAATAATATATCCTTGTGCTTTTAAACTTTCAATAACTGAATTTACATCTTCCATAGAATCAACTACTTCGTTTATTTCACTTTCTTCTTTAGATGTTTCAGTTCTTTCTTTTATTTCTTCAAATTCAAATTTTACATCATCTGTTTCTTCTGCGTTTTTACTTTCTATAAAAGATTCTGCTTCTTCTTTAGTATCGAAAGTTTCAGATATTTTTTCTTCAGTTACTTCACCTAACACAGTTTCTTCTGATTGGCTTTGTTCTACTCTTGTTTCATATGAAACGTTTTCTGTTTCTTCTGCTTTAATTCCATCAATAACAGATTTAATTTCATTTTCTAATTCTTCTAAAGAATCATTCGAAATATCTGTAACTTTTTCTTCTGGATAAACTTTTTCTTCATCAATAACTTCTTCAGTTATAGTAATATCTTTTTTTCCTTCAAGTGACTTTTTATATTCTTCTGCTTCTTCTTGTGTATTAAAGGATTTTTCAAACTCAACTGTTGTTCCTATTGTATGTTTTTCTTCCTCTTCAACAACTTCAAGATCACATTCATTATTAATATCACTTTCTAATTCAGCTTTCTTTAATAAAGCATCTTCTTTATTATCAAATTCTTCATAAATTTCTATTGAATCTCCTACTTGTTCTTTAACTATACTAGTTACTATTTCTTCATTTGTTATTTCATAATTATCTTTTAAAAGTTCTTTTCTTTTATCAATCCAATCTTGAGCTTCTTTTTTAGTATCAAAATAATCTGACACTAAAGACTTTTCTATCACTTCTTTTTTTGACACTACTCTTGGCGAATTATAAACTGCCTCTCTAGCTATAGCTTGTGCAGTTGTAAGTGTTTTTGGAATTTCATCATTAGTAGATGTAGTTTCTTCTACATTAATGTCTTTTTCAGTTTTATTCTTTACTTCTGCTTTTGCAACTACTGCTCCCGTTGCCATTGATGTTCCACTTATTGCTGTTGCTAAGATAAATGGAGTAACGCGTTTTTTTAATTCTTTTTTTAAATTCATAATATTTTTCTCCTTTTTTTATACTGAATTTTCACTACATAATTATATTATCACTTAATAAATATATGTCAATAATTTTCTTTTGATATTTAATTGTATTAAAAATTTATTGAGTTATTTCATTTGTAAAATTTTATCAAATTTCTTTTAATACAAAAAAGCACGATAAATCGTACTTTTCTATCATTTATCTAATTCATACAGAATAATACTTGTTGCCATAGCAACATTTAAACTTTCTGATAAATCATTTGTTTTTATATAGATATTTTTGTCACAGAGTTTTTGAATATTTTTACTTAATCCATTGCCTTCATTTCCCATAACTAAAGCATAGGAAGAACTTTTATTTATAGTTTTTAAATCTGTTCCATTAACTACATTAGTACCATATACAATAACATTTTTTCTTTTTAGTTTTTCTATACACTCTTCTAAATTCATTGAAATAATATTAATATGAAAAATAGCACCCTGTGTTGAACGTAACACTTTTTCATTATACAAACTACATGTTTTATCCCCCAAAACTATGGTATCAATATTAAATGCTAAGGCACTTCTTATGATTGTTCCTAAATTTCCTGGATCTTGGATTTCGTCTAATAAAAGAAATCTATTACCTATTAAATCTTTATTATCAAAAGTATCGCAAACTCCAATTAATTCAGTTGGAGATTCTAGATTTGTTAAAGACTTAATTTCTTTTTTATCTAATCCCTCTAAAGAATAAATAAATACATTTTTATTAGCCTTTATTGCTTCTTCAATAAGGTGTGATCCTTCAATTATAAACTTATGTTCTAAATTAATATATTTCTTTTGTTTTAATTTTGCCAATTGTTTTAATTTGTTTTTACTAATCTTATTTATTTCCATATGCTACCTCTATATTATATTTTTCATTTCTTTTCTTATTCTCTTATAATCAGGTGTATATTTTACTACAATATTCCAAAAATCTTTTGAATGATTGGCATAAACTAAATGAGATAATTCATGAACTATTACATAATCCAAATATTTTACATTTAGTTTTATAAGTTCAAGATTTAAAGTAACTATTTTTTTATTTACATTACATACTCCCCAACGTGAAGTCATCTTTCTAATTCTAAGTTTAGGACATGGTATTTTTTCTTCAAACATCTGGTAAATTACATTTAATCTATTACTAAAAAGTTCTTTAGCTTGTTTTTTATACCAGTTATCAATGTTTAATTTTTTACCAATAAATACTTTATCACTACCAAAAATAACATCATTTTTATTTGTATAACAAATATCATAAGTCTTTCCTAAATACATAAATTTTTTATGCAGAATATTTTTTTCTTCATAATTTTCAAGCAGTTTTGAAATGTTTTTTAAATTATCATTTATAAATTGTTCTATCAATCTTTTATTTATATATTTAGAACAAGTAATATAAATTTTTAAATCACTTTTTACTCTTAGATACATATTTTTGTTGTTTTTATAAGTTATTATAACATCATATAATTTATTATTAATTTCTATTTTCATTATTTTTTCTTTGTCTTACAATTTCTTCGTTAAATGTTTCTAAGTTTTCACTAAAATAATCTATATACTCGTTATTTTTAACGTATTCTTTTCTATTTCTAATAACAGGGTTATCAACTGCTTCATCGCTTTTATAATCTTTATTAAATTCTTTACAAAACAAAGCATATAAACATACCACATCTAATTTTTTTTGCCTATTTTTAGAATTCTTTGGTTGTTTATAAATATATGAATACATAATATTAATAAATTGATAAAAATCCATTTTTTTGACAAATTCTTCTACAGTTAAGGCTTCAATTTTATTTATTTTAGAATTAAAATATTCTCTACTTTTTTCATTATTTTTTGGTGTCATTTCTAAGCAATTTCTATAATACATTGTTTTTTCTTTTTTGTATTTTTCTAGATACTTTCCAATCAAAATACCTTTAAAACTTTTTACAAATTCTAAATGTTTATAGGACTCATTATCATTTAAATCATCATTATCAAATAATAAATGTTCCATAGTTTCATAAAAACTTGAATGGTCACTATTACCATAATATAAAGCATTTATTATATCCATATTTTTTAGTGTATAATTATATTTTTCTAAAAATCTTACTTTAAAAATGTCTTCTTTCATATCCTTACCTCTTTAAATTTTATTTTATAAATAAACCCCATATTCCTTCTTTTTTAGGAAAATTTATAAACTCTAATTTTTCTTTAGTTACAGGATGGTTAAAGCTTAAGTAATATGCGTAAAGTGCAAGTTGTTTTTTATCATTTGATCCATACCTTTGATCTCCATATAATGGATTTTTAATATTTGCAAATTGAACTCTTATCTGGTGATGTCTTCCTGTTTCTAAAGTAATGCTGACAAGAGTCAAATTATTTTTATAATCAAGCATTTCATAAGAAAGTTTTGCATATTTACCATGTTTTTCATCTGTTACAATACTTGTATTATCAGAATTTTTAAGCAAATAATTTTCTAAAACCCCTTTTGGTTCTTTTAATTTGCCATGAACTACTGCTAAATATTTTTTAGTAAATTTATTTTCTCTTATATCTTTAGATAAACGAGATGCAGCTTTACTTGTCTTTGCAAAGACCATTATTCCTCCAGTTGGTCTATCAAGTCTATGAACAAGTCCTAAATATACATTCCCAGGTTTATTATATTTTTCTTTTAAATAATTTTTTACAATTGTTAACATATCAATGTCTTTAGTATCATCTGCTTGTGAAAGAACGTTAAATGGTTTTTCTACTACTATTAAATGATTATCTTCATATAAAATATTTAAATCTTTTCCCATCTACATGTTTCTCCACAAGGAAGGATTAAATTATCTCTTCCTTTTATTCCAAGTTCATAACTTGTTATCTTACCTTGGTATTTTTTTCCAACGGTTAAAGCTAAGACATTTTCAATAACCGTTTTTGAAAGACCTGTTGTATAAGTATTAATTAAGAAAAAAATTGGATCATCACTTAAAATTTTGCTACATAAAGATACCAAATTAAATAAATCTTTATTGATATCCCAAACTTCTTTATTAGAACCTCTACCAAACGATGGTGGATCCATTATTATTGCATCATATTTATTACCACGTCTTAATTCTCTTTCAACAAATTTGACGCAGTCATCTACAATATATCTTATTTTTCTATCTTCGAAATGATTTAATCTTACATTTTCCTTGCACAAATCAATAGTTCCTTTTGATGCATCAACATGAACAACCTCTGCATTTTCGCTTAAACAAGCAATGCTAGCACATCCTGTATAACCAAAAAGGTTTAAAACTTTGATTGTTCTTTGTTCTTTCTTTATCTTTTCCCTTATATAGTCCCAATTTATACTTTGTTCGGGAAATATACCAGTATGTTTAAATCCCATCAACTTTACATTGAATTTTAAATCTTTGTAATTAATTGTAAAATTTTCTGGAACATTATTTAAATACTCCCAGTATCCACCACCAGACTTATTTCTATGATAGTGAGCATCTAATTTACTAAGATTCATTTCTTCTTCCCAAATTATTTCAGGATCTGGTCTTAAAAAAAAGTATTTACCCCATCTTTCCAGTTTTTCTCCTTTAGACATAGAAATTATCTCATAGTCTTTAAAATTCTTTACTAACTCCATAACATCACCACTAACATTATAACATAAAATGAAAATAAAAATGCTCATTATTAATAAATAAGCATTTTATTTTTCTTCATCGATTACTTTATTTCCTTTATAACTGCCACATGCTTTGCAAACACGGTGTGGTCTAATTACAGCGCCACAATTAGGACAAGTTGTTGTTTCTTTTTTAGTTAAAGCTAAATTTGCTCTATGGGTTCTACCTCTTGTTTTAGAAACTTTATGTTTTGGAACTGCCATATTATCACTCCTTCTTCTTTTTTGACTTAATAATCAATTGCTTTTTAAATTATACAATAAAATTATTAAAATTACAACATTTTTTTGCTAATTTCTTAATTGTTTTAAAAAATCTTTTGATTTTAAGTATAATCCGGTATATCTATCATAGTAATCCTCTAAAAATTTATTTATTTCATTTTTATTTTTGTCAGATATATTTAGTTCCCTTATTTTAGATATATCTACATAATTAAACATTCTAATTAATTTTATAGTTTTTTGATCTACTATATATTCATTTTTATAACAATTTTTACACAAATAACCACCAGCATCACCATTTATTGTTATAATATCTTTATTACTACCACAATTGCAGCAGCAGTCAATAACAGGCATTACACCTAAAAAATTTAAATATTTTAATTCTGCGATATTTGTTATAATAATAGAATCAAAACCATCATTTATTTTTTTTAATGCAGATATTAAAATGTCAAAAATAGTTTCACTATTTGCTTCTTTTAAAACTTGATTGGTCAAATCAATTAAATAAGTAGCAAATCCAATTTTACTCAAATCCTTTTTTATATTTATAAAAGGATCTATTATGTCAACACTAATTAAAGTAGACAATCCTTGTTCTTTATAGTAAACATTAAATACACCATAAGTAAGTTTTGAGCTTACACTTCTAAGACTTGATTTTAAATTTCTACATCCTTTTGATATAATTCCAATAAGTCCATGATCTTTAGTATAAACATTCAAAATTTTACTAGATTCTTTAAAATTTACATCACTTATTATTATTCCCTCTATTTTTTCTATTTTCATATGAACTATCTTTCTCCAATTCTTTAAAAAACAAGTAATACTTATAGTCACCTGTTTTCTTAAATAAATCCCATAGTAAATTTTTCATAATTATCACCTACAATTATAATGGTGAGTTTTTTTGTTTTTTAGTCATCTTCTAAATTTAATAATTCTTTAATTACTGATTCTTTACTTCTCCAATCTTCAATTACCTTAACAAACAGATCTAAATATACTTTTTTATTGTAATAGTTTTCCAAATCCTTACGTGCTTCTGTTCCTATTTCCTTTAACATACGTCCATTTTTTCCTATTATTATTCCTTTTAAATTATCACGATCAACAACAATTGTTGCTGTTATAATAATTTTTTCTTTACTAAATTCCATTTTTAAAACATAACATGAAACACTATGAGGAACTTCTTGTCTTGTTAAGTTAAGAACTTTTTCTCTTATTATTTCACTCACATAATATTTTTCATTAATATTCGTAAAAAAGTCTTCTTCAAATAACTTTTCTCCTTCAAGCAAATTATCCTTAATTACCTTTAAAAGCTCATCAACATTATCATTTTTTATTGATGAAATAGGCACAATATCTGTAAAATTATACAAATCTTTTAATTCCAATATTTTTCTAAATAGTTCCTCTTTTTTTATTAAATCTATTTTATTTAAAACAAGTATTACTTTTTGATCATCTTGTTTTAATTTTTCAAGAATTTTTTTATCATTTGGACCAAATCCACTTGCTATATCTACTAAAAACAAAACTAAATCATTTGAAAAAGATGAATAAGCTAAACTATTTAAAACTTCTCCTAATTTATCATTTGCTTTGGCAATTCCAGGTGTATCCACAAAAATAATTTGTGAAGATGAATCATTATAAACACCTAATATATTATTTCTTGTTGTTCCTACCTTATCACTTGTTATAGCAAGATGAGTCTTTAAAATTCTATTTAAAAGTGTTGATTTACCAACATTAGGTCTTCCTACAATACTTACAAATCCTACTTTCATTCTAAATTATCCTCTCCAAATGGAAAAGCACATAAATCTTTTACCTTGTAAGTTATACTTTCGCCATTAAAATTATAACAAACAACTGGCATTTCTGAATCAAACATTTCTTCGAATACTTGTCTGCATAAAAAACAAGGAGTTGCTATTTTTTCACTACTATTCATAATACATATTTTAGAAAATTCATGTGGTTTAACACCATTTGATATTGCATTTACAATAGCACTTCTTTCAGCACATATTGTAGCGCCATAACTTGCATTTTCAACATTTACACCGCAAAATTTTCTTCCATCTTTCGTATATAATAAAGCACTTACTTTAAAATTAGAGTAATTAGCATATGAGTTTTCTAATAATTTTTTTAATTCTTCTTCCATAATCTACCTCGTAAATAATTCTATTATCTTTGGTAAATAAATCATTAAACCAAGAATAATTGCAAAAATTGACATAACCGCTACTGCTCCACTGGCACAATCTTTTGCCACTTTTGCCTTAGCATGCATTTTTTCTGTTGCTAAATCAACTACAGCTTCAATTGCAGTATTAATAAGTTCAAGAGAAAGAATTACACCAATTAATAATACTACAACTAAACATTCTACATAACTAAGCTTTAAGATTGCTCCTAAAATAACTGATACAATAGCTATTATAATCATTACAAAAATATTGACTTCATTATAAAATGCATATTTTATTCCTTCTAAAGCATATTTAAAAGAATGAATAAATCTTTTAAATGATTTTTTCTTTAGCTTATCTTTTTGAAAATTTTTTTCCATCTAATATCATCTCCTGTTTTTTAAACATTATTTCTTCATCACTTTTTTTCATATGATCATAACCTAGTAAATGCAACAAACCATGAACAGATAAAAAGCACAATTCCCTTGTTAATGAATGACCATATTCAATTGCTTGAATTTTTGCCCTATCTATTGATATATAAATATCGCCTAGAACTCTGATATTATTATAACTCTTTTTATCATAATCTTCTAGAGCAAAGGTAATAACATCTGTTTCTCTATCAATTTTTCTATATTCTTTATTTAAATTATGAATGTAATCATTATCAACTATTATTAAATTAAAATAAACTTTATCTAAATTTTCATATTTTATTGCATGTTTCAAAATCTTTCTTATGTAAAAAATTTCCTTTTTTAGATTTTCATCCGTCTCATTATAAATATTAAACTTTTTCATAAAACAATAAACCTCACTACTAATATAATTATGATAACTATTATAATATCTAACAACCAATTTTTTCTATATTTTTCTGGTATTTTGCTGTTAAATTTATATATTAATCTATATATTGCAAAGCCAAATAGTGCTCCAATTACATTTAATATTATATCATCAACATCAAATACTCTGCCAATATAAAGTTGAGTTATTTCAATTGAAGCACTCGCGATTATTGATAGAATAAATATAATATAAGACTTATTAATATTTAAAAAATATCCTATAAAAAAACCATATGGCATAAATAAGAGCAAATTACCTAAAATATTTTTGTAAAAAAGATATGTGCCAACATCGTACCTAAACATTTCCTTGAATGGCAAAATATTTATTCCTCCATAACTTACATCTTCTTTAGATACAATTTGGAACAAACATAAAATATATAGAACGAATGCTAACTTAAGTATTTCTTTGTAAAGTACTATTTTTTCTTTTTTTATCAAAATATCTGTTATCCTAAGACTTATAATTACAACCATTGAAATAACTATAATTGGCCATGTTGTATTTAGCATGTTTTTTAAAATATCTTTTAAATCAATAAGCATAATGTCTCCTTAATATTAATCAGTTTTTTCTTCGTTTATGAATTCTTTTTCATAGGCAATGTCCTCATAAACTTTAAAAAATACTTCTACATACATTTTATCATCTCTAATAGTATTTTTCAAAGTTTTTTGTAATAAAATTTTCTCATTTTCATCCAAATTATCCAAAATACTTTTTTCAGCTTGATATAAAATAATTTTAAGAAGTTCTTCTTCAGAATATGCTTTTTCTTGTTCTTCTATGGTATTTGTCTTTTCTAAATGAATTGAAAACATATTATTATTAAATAATATTTTTTTATGTTCTTCAGTTATTTTCTTATTTTGATATTTAAAAATTGTAATTTTCTTACCTAAAATTTTTAAATTAAGCAAAGTTTCACTACCATTTACTACTTTAATTTTTGTTTTTAATGGAGCACTTAATTTAACACGATACCAAACTTCGGCAAATACTTTCCCTTTAGCATCGACAATATTTTTTACTTCATCACCTTTTTTTATCTTTGAACTTACTATTACTTCACCTTTTGCAACATAATCACCTTTATTTTTTAATATTTCACCACTTGTTATATACATATCTTTAATAATTCCATTTTTACTAGCTACTAAATCATGTTTTGCTATATCATTTTCTAGTTGTTCTTTTTTTCTTTCAATAATACTTACATTATGAAATACACCATTTTTTTCTATCTCAATCCATTCTATTTGATCTTTATTATTGCTTTTTATTAAATTTTTTATTTCTGTTATTCTTTCAAAAGGTTTTTGAAAAGTAAATATTGAAAAATTATTTTTTTTTAATTCTTCCTTTACAATAGATTTCAATTCTTCATTTTGGCAATCTATTGTAATCTTAAAAATTATTTTAGAATATATGTAAATAAAAACCAAACTTATTAAGAAAAGAATAATAAATAATCTATAAAATTTATATAAACTTTTATATTTTTTTAAACCATTTATTTCTATTATTTTTATTTCGTAGATAGTATTTAACTTTTTTATTTTTAGATAGTCTTCATAAATTACACTTAAAGTTATTAAATCTTTCTTATATGAAACATCAAAAATATTTATTTTTTCTGTTAGGATTCTATTAAAAATATGGGAAACATTCTTACCACTAATTTCTATTTTATAATAATTATTCATAAGAATCTTCCCATTTTACTTCTTTTATATTGCCTTCCACCAAAACTTCGTCATCATAAAGTTTTTTTATTGTAAGATTATTCCCAATTATTGATATGTTTTTTTTATAACAATCAATTTTTATTTTATCATCATTAAAAATAAGGATTTTTTTATAATTTACAATATCTAGTTGATTATTTAAATAAATTATTTTTAAATTATTATCACTTATATAGTTAAATAACTGTTTTATCATAAAATCCACCTAATAAATAAT
>JAQXMG010000068.1 GCA_029012525.1 bacterium | reverse complement strand
TTTCTCCTACTAAAATAAGTTTTTTCTTAGCTCTTGTTGTTGCAGTATAAATAAGTTTTTTATATAACATATTACTATATTTATTTAATACAGGAATTATTACAGTATCAAATTCACTTCCTTGAGATTTATGAATGCTTATGGTGTATCCTAAACTAAAATTATTAAATGTTGTGGGAGTAAACTTTACAATATTAGAATCAAAATCTATTAATACTTCTTTAGGACTTGTATTTTTTATTCTTAATATTTTACCAATATCACCATTAAAGACATTATCATCAACCATATTGACAAGTTCTATTACTTTATCATTTTCTCTATATAAAACACCATCAATTATTATTTCATTTTTATTAAAACTTTTAGGATTAAGTATTTCTTGCATAAAATTATTTAGATCATCAATACCATTTTCTTGCTTATAAATAGGTGCTAAAGTAATAAAATCATTAAATGACATATCTTTATATTTTAAAATATATTCTTTTAAATAATCTTTTAATTTATCACTAGATGATTCTTTAAAAATAAGATCATCTGATGTATTAAATAGATCAAATGAAAAATTGCCATTATTAATATTATAAGCAAGAAGATTTATATTACTCGTTTCTTCTTGACGATATAATTTATTTAATTTTATGATATTTACTAAATCACTTTCAACAATATCTTTTAGGATTTGACCAGGGCCTACACTTGGTAATTGATTATAATCTCCAATTAAAATAATTTTAGTGTTTTCTTTTAAACCTAAAAGCAAGTTATATAAAAGATAAGTATCAATCATACTAGCTTCATCTATAATGACAAATCTAACATTACTTTTGTTATATTCATTAACATTAAAAGTATCATCTTCTTTGTTCCATTTTAAAAACCTATGAATTGTTGATGCTTTAAGAAGAGTTTGTTCTGCAATTCTTTTTGCTGCACGACCAGTTGGTGCTAAAAGAGCAAGATTTTCCATTAAAGCATTAGTATCAAAACCATTTAAATCTTGATAAAGTCTGCATATTGCTTTAATAATTGTTGTTTTTCCTGTTCCCGGTCCTCCGGTTATCACTAAAAAATTATTAGATAATGCTTCTTTTATGGCATGCTTTTGATCATCATTATAAGAAATATCATAATACTCCTCTAATTTTTTTATATCTTTATCATTTACAAAACCAAGACTCATATTATTTGCAAGATTAAATATTCTTTTAGCAATATAATTTTCTGCCTCATACATTTTATAATAAAAATACTTATCTTCTACTTTTATTATTTCATCTTTTATAGTTAAATTATTTATCCCTTCATATATTTTTTCTTCATCAAAAATAAACAAAGCACGTTTTGTATATCCTACTATTTCATTTATTGAAAAATAAGTATTACCTAAAGTATATGATACTTCTTCTAAAACATATTTAATACCTTGTTCTATTCTTCTAATATCAACATCAGTAATATTAAAGTTACTTCTTAAACTATCTATTTTTTTAAAAGATAATTCACGGATATCATCCACTAAAGTATAGATGTTTTCATTTACAACATCAAGAGATTTTTCTTTATATTTACTATTAATAAGAAGAGAATCTTTAGTGGAAAAACCACATTTATTTAATTCAACAATTGTTTTATAGCTTTGTTCATATTTGTTTAAATTAACTTCGATTGTTTCTTTTTGTTTCTTAGTTATTTTAGGAACTAAATATAAGTTATCTGGATTATTTAAAATAACTTCCAAACAATTTGATCCTAAAACTTTAACTATCTGTTCTGCTTTTTTTTCACCTATTCCTGGGAATAAATTACTTGACAAAAAATCAATGACATTATCTTTATCATTGGGTAAAGTAATTTCATAAGAAGACGTAGAAAACTGTTCTCCATATCTTTCGTGTTCAACAAAATTGCCATTTAAAATATATATATCACTTTCATTTAAATCATCAAAATAACCAGTAAAAGTTATCGTTTTACCTTTATAGCTTTCTAAATCAGAACTAGTATCTTTAATTTTAAAAAGACCTACAGTATATCCTTTATCTGATTTAAATATATATTTTTTAAAATTACCTTTTATAAAAGCCATAATATCACCTGCATATTTTATTCTAACACATAAAAGGAAATTTTTTTAAAAAAAGATATTATATATTGTAATATTTAATTTTTTTACATAGACTAAATGGTTTTATTTTCAATTTTTTTATTCCTAACAAAGAAATATTCTTGTTCTTTAAAATTACAGACAAAAAGGTTTGGATTGTAATTTTTTAAATCTTCTAAAAATGTACATTCATCGCTATTAGTTTCAATTCTAATATTAGAGCTTTTTACTTTTAATATACTTATTTCGTTTAAAAATAAGTTATTTATAATATGTTCATTATCTGAATATGAATACATAATTTTATCTTTGTATTTATCATATAGATATTCATTTATTTTTTTCTTATCAAAAAAATTACTCATTTGTTCAAATAAATTATAACCATACATCTTATCTATTTCTTTCATATAGTAGATACGATTAAAAATATAAAACAAATCACTTGCTTTATTTTCATATAATTTTACAAATTCACGTTTGATATCAAACACATAATATTCTTTCATATAATCACCATAGTTAGTATAACGAATCATGATGAAAAATTTTGTAGAAAAAAGAAAACATGTAATTTATTTTACACGTTTTCTAGTTATTTTATTTTTTTCTTCATAAATTAATAGATAATTATTAATAGTTTCAAAGTATTTTTCATCAGGTGGTGTTTTACTTTCATTTAATTTTTTAAATTCTCTTGTAATTTTTTTAGATAAGATATAATTGTTTCTTACTATTTTATGAAAGATAAAGTGAGCTTTAGCAGTTAGTAATGCCCCATTATCAAGAGTTGTCTTGCCACCTTTTTCTTTAAAAACTATATGGTGATATTGAATAGGATTATCTTTAGTTATAGAAAATCCTAAAAAATCAACATCAGTTATTTCAAATATTTTGATAAGTTCTATTATTAATTTTCTTTCTTCTGTCATAATTAGAATTCTATTTTTTCATTTACATAATTTTTTACTTCATCTAATTTTATTACAATTTGTTCCATTGTATCACGATTTCTTAAAGTTACTGTATTATTATTTATTGTTTCATCATCTATTGTAATAGCAAATGGTGTTCCAAGAGCATCACTTCTTCTGTAACGCTTTCCAATACTTCCAGATTCATCATACCAACAAGAAAAATATTTTGATAAATTTTTATATACTTCTTTTGCTTTTTCGCTATGAAGCTTTTTAATTAATGGTAGAACACTAACTTTATAAGGAGCAAGATAAGGATGAATTTTAAATACCTCACGAGTATCACCGTTTTCTAAAGTTTCACGTTTTATACCATTACATAAGAATGTTAAGACCATTCTTTCAACACCAACTGATGGTTCAACAACATAAGGTATATATTTTTCATTAGTTTCTGGATCTAAATATTCCATATTACAGCCTGAATATTCTTGATGTTCTGATAAATCATAGTTAGTACGAGATGCAATACCCCAAAGCTCTCCAAAACCAAATGGAAATTTATATTCAATATCAGTTGTGGCATTACTATAAAAAGATAGTTCTTCTTTTGAATGATCTCTAAGTCTTAAATCTTCTTTATTTATTCCTAAAGAAACTAAGAAATTATAACAGAAATCTTTGTAATATTTGAACCAATCAAGTTCAGTACCTGGTTTACAGAAAAATTCTAGTTCCATTTGTTCAAATTCTCTTACTCTAAAGATAAAGTTACCTGGAGTTATTTCATTTCTAAAACTTTTACCAACTTGACCAATTCCAAATGGAAGTTTTAATCTCATGCTTCTTAAAACATTAAGATAATCAACAAAAATTCCTTGAGCTGTTTCTGGTCTTAGATAAACGACACTTTTACTATCTTCAGTTATACCTTGGAATGTTTTAAACATTAGATTAAATTGTCTAATATCAGTAAAGTTTTTCTTACCACATTTTGGACAAACAATGTTATTTTCATCTATTGTCTTGATTAGTTCATCATTTTTCATACCACCTGCTTCAATACCAAGTTTTTCTTCGATAAGTTTATCTGCTCTAAAACGTGATTTGCATTCTTTGCAATCAATTAGTGGATCAGAAAACGTTTTTATGTGTCCTGATGCTTCCCAAGTTTTTGGATTCATAAGAATCGCAGCATCAAGAGGCACATTATTAATATCTTCTTGAATAAATTTTTTTAACCAAGCATTTTTAATATTATTTTTAAGTTGCATTCCTACTGGTCCAAAATCCCAGGTATTTGCAAGTCCCCCATATATTTCACTTCCCTGGTAAATAAAGCCATAATTCTTACAATAATTTACTAATTCTTCCATACTCATTTTCATAAAACATCTCTCCTTTTTTTTGATTTTAAAAGTGATTCTTTCTAAAAACAATATATAAAGACGAATTAAATCCGCGGTCCCACTTTATTTATTCTTTTTAAAAAGAATCACTTTCATACCATATTGCTAGAAGATTCCAACCTTCATCATCGCATTTAAATAATTTTATAATGATATTCTATTACAAATAATTAAAAATGTAAATACCAATTAACCCAAAAAGTTAATAGCAACGTTATCTTTATACTTGTAATAATCCTCCTTACTCTCTAAATTTGTCACCCTTGCTGATACTATAAATGTAAATACCAACATAACAACATAAAATAATAAAACAATTTTTAGATTTTTCATAATTCTTTTCTCTCCCTTCTACAATTATACTTTAACACAAATGTTTGTTCGTAGTCAATAGAATATAAACAAATGTTTGACATTTTACACTTTGTGTGTTAATATTGATTTGTAAGGAGATGTTGTATGGAAAAATTAACAGAAAGACAAAATGCCGTTCTTGAAGAAATAAAGAAATTTATTGCTAAAAAAGGATATGCTCCAACAGTTAGAGAACTATGTAAAAAGGTAAATCTTAATAGTACTGCAACTGTTCAAATGCATTTAACTAAATTACAAGAAAAAGGATACATTAGAAAAGATTCTGAAAAAAATAGAACTATTGAGCTTTTAGTACCTAATGAATATAGTGATAAAAATGATGGTATAGTATCTGTTCCACTTCTTGGTAAGATAACTGCAGGAAGTCCTATTGAGGCCATTGAAATGCCTGATGAATACTTTCCTCTACCAGTTGATCTTGTTAGTTCAAAAAAAGAAGTATTTACTTTAAAAGTAAGTGGTGAATCTATGATTAATGTTGGTATTTATGACAAAGATATTATTATTGTAGAAAGATGTAATACTGCTAGAAATGGTGAAATAGTTGTTGCCATGACTGATGAAAATGAAGTAACAGTAAAAACTTATTATAAAGAAAATGGTTACTTTAGATTACAACCTGAAAATGATTATATGGAACCATTAATATTTAAAAATATTACTATTTTAGGTAAAGTTGTTGGATTATATCGCAAATTCTAAAGGTTTTAAAAAAATGAACTTAATTTTTTAAGTTCATTTTTTAATGCTTACTATATTTACAACCACAATAGTTTTGACGATATAAGTTATACTTTTTTGAATATTCAATTGATTTTTTATAACCATCTTTCTTTTTGAAATTAGATTCTAAATAATTAATATGATACTTATCTTGTAAAGATTTACCTATCTCATTTAAAACATCACTATTTTTATAAGGACTAACTGATAGAGTTGTTGTAAAATAATCAAAATTGTTCTTCTTTGCAAGTTTAGCGCATTTTTTCATTCTAAGTTCATAACAAATATGACACCTTTTTTGTCCTTCTTTATCTTTTCTTCTTTTAAATGCTTTAAAAAAGTAAACTAAAGGAACATAATTACACTTCATAATTTTAATTTCATCATTAAACATTTCCTTTATTAATCTTTTTTGTTCATCATATCTTTTATAATATTCTTTTCTAGGATAAATATTGGGATTATAATAAAGTAAAGTAATATCAAAATCTTCTTTTAAATAAGAAAGAACATAACTACTACAAGGGCCACAACAAGAGTGAAGCAAAAGTTTTGGTTTATTCATAAAATTTGTTTAAATACTCCACTACTTCATATAATTTAATACCATGAGATGCTTTTACTAAAACTGTATCATTTTTTTGCAGTAATTTTGTTATGTTAGTTAACAGATTTTCATAATTGTCAAAATGAACAATGTTATCTTTATTAAATCCTTGTTTTATCGCTTCATCTATTATATATTTTGAAGAAGGACCTACTGCAATTAAAAAGTCAATTTTTTTAGGTAGATATGCTCCAATATTCTTGTGAATTTCTTCATTATAAGATCCTGTTTCAAGAATATCTCCTAAAATAGCAACTCTTCTTGTTTTAAAATTATTTAAAACATCAATTGCACTTTTTACAGAATCTAAACTAGCGTTATAACTATCATCAATTATAGTTAGATATTTTTTTTCTATAATGGTTTGTCTTCCCTTAGTTAGTGTAAATTCTTTTAACCCTTCCTTTATTTTAG
>JAQXMG010000067.1 GCA_029012525.1 bacterium | reverse complement strand
CTAACTTGTGTTTTATTATTTTTTCTTTCGTATTTAATAACTCCAGAAGTTTTTGCAAATAAAGTATCATCGCTACCTTTACCAACATTTACACCTGGATATATTTTTGTACCTCTTTGACGATATATAATTGATCCTGCAGTTGCAAATTCACCATCAGCAACTTTTGCTCCAAGTCTTCTTCCAGCAGAATCCCTTCCGTTTGTAGAAGATCCTCCACCTTTTTTATGGGCAAATAATTGGATATTTAATCTCATAATATTTCCTCCTATAAAATTTTAATATTTTTTGGGTAATTACTTTCAAGTTCTTTTAATAAATTAATCATATTATTTATTAAATTACTTGTTATTTTATCATTTTTTTTAATTTCTATACTTAAAGTATCATCATTATAACTATGCTCTATTGCATTTTTATCAAACATTAAGATTGCATTAACCGTTGTTATAACAATACTACTAGCAGCTGAACACACTATATCTTTCCCAAAATCATCATATTTAGCATGCCCTTTAATTGTTATTTTTTTAAAATCATTATTTTCTTTTTCTAAATTTACTTTAATCATAACAATTACCTAGTAATTTTAGTAATTTCAACTTTAGTATATGGTTGACGATGACCTTGTCTTTTTCTACTACTTTTTTGTTTACAAACATATTTAAAAATACGGATTTTCTTATTTTTACCTTGTTTTAAAACTTTTCCTACCACTTTAGCATTAGAAAGTGTTGGATTTCCAACTTCTCCATCAATCATTAGAACTTTGTCAAAAACAACTTCGCTATCAACTTCTGCATCTAGTTTTTCAACGTAAATAACATCTTTTTCTGAAACATAATATTGTTTTCCACCAGTTTCAATTATTGCTTTCATAACATTCCTCCTTTTTAAAAACTTAAGACTCACTTTTAAGGTGTAAGAATAATCTTAACTTATAACCTTTTCAATGTGGTTTAAAGCTAGAGGCTTCAAACATATAAGATTTTAGCATAAATATCTTGTTTAGTCAAATATTTTTATTTTAAAAAAGTTAGTTAAATAACTTTTTTACTTTATTATATATGTCTTCTACTGTAATTTTATAATATTTTTCTTTTGTTTCACAACTATTGGTATAATAAAATTTATTTATTCCACATATTTCTTTATCTTTTAATCCTAAACCATACCATGAATTATTACTTGAAAATTCAATAACTGCATTTGGTAAATCTTGTAATATTTTTTGTCTATATTTAATATCTTTTTGTAAAAATCTTTCTTGTGATGGCATTGAAAGTACATTAACTAAAATACCAATACCTTTTAATTTTTTATAAACATCTATAGCAATTGGCAATTCGCTTCCTGTTGCTATTATATTTCCTTTGGATTTTTTCTCTTTTTTTATAAAATAACATCCGTTTTCTACTTCTGTTATCTTAGTTTTATTTAATTCTTTATGAAAATTAGAAGGAATTACAATTACACTAGGATTATCATATTTCAAATAACTTAAATATGATCCAATAAATTCTTTTTCATCGCACGGAGTATAAACAGTTAAATTAGGAATACTTCTAAGAATAGAAAGGTTTATAAATGTTTTATTAAACTCTTCATCTTGATAAGAATTTTTTTCTATTATATAAAGAATTTTTATATTATTTATACAGCAATTTTTAATGCCTTCTAATATACAATTAAACTTTTTAATATTTGTTATTACTACAACATCTTCATTATTATTTGCCAATGAACATGCTGCTTCACCAATTAAATTATTAAAATTTTTAAATTCAAAATAATTTTTATTTTTACTTATAAAATTATTTAAATAAATATTATCAAAGTTTGAAATAATGTAACTACTATTTATTTTATCTATAACAAAACTTTTTTCATCGGGATAATCGTTAAGTAATAGTTCTTTTTCCTTAAATTTATCTTGATATTTATTATAATTTTTATACCAATCACTAGTAATTTTATTATTTTTATTTATAAGACTATCAACATAATTTTTATTTTCATTATAAATAGTAAAAGGTATATCTCTTATTCCTAATTTTTCTTTCATTTCTTTTACTTTTGTTCTTTCAAGTTTAATTGTTTCATTTTCTTTATTGGTGTTTAAAAATATTATCGAAGGTTTTGATGTCTTTTGACATTTTTTAATAGTATCATCTAATAAATCTAAATTATCAAAAGAAATACTATTTATATCAAAACCACATAGCTTAAATAATTCTTTAGTCTTTTTAGATTCATGACTTTCAATGCCAATAATTATTAATTTATTTAGTTTATTTAAACCGGCATAGGAAATGGCTTCATAATCTTCATTGCTAATTAAATCATCAATATTACATAAAAAGTATGTATAATAAGATATCAAACTTTTTTTCTTATTAATTATATATTTCTCGTTTAAATACTTTTCCTTTAAACAACATCCTACCGCATAAGATAAATTGTGTTTACAATATTCTAATTTGTTTTGCTTTAATTCTTCCAGTGAAATAAAATTACACATAAATTTTATACTTTTAATTAAAAAAGATATATCTAAATTGGTTATAAATTGATCTTGATTAATCCATGATAAATTATTTAAATCATAGTTTAAAAACTTAGTATATAAAAGATATAAAATGTAAGAACAACTATAATTGTTATATGAAATTTCTTTGTTAAAACACTCTGCTATATCTAAAGCAAGAGCTTTTATATTATCTATAGCATTATAGTCGGCAATTGAATAATTTGTTTTCTTATCAATTATTTTTATCATAACTTCCTCCGACTTTTTTTAATACAAAAAGGACAAAATACTATAATTATTTGCCCCTTTTATTTATTACATTTCCTTTTTTGTTCTTTTTCTGCAAAGTTTTTTAGTAACTTGACCACTTTTGTTATGATCAATTACTTTTTGCATATCAATTATATTTTCTTGTTCTTCTTCTTTTAATGAATCTACTATTGAAACTGAATATGTATCTTTTAAATCATCATTAGATGTTCTATAAAATTTATTTTTGTATGAAACAATATAGTAATACTCTTCTGTTTCATCATCATAAAATGGTATATTCATTAAAATATGTTTGTCATATTCATTGATAGTCTTATAAAATTTCTTTATTTTAGCATAATCATTCAAATAATTAAATTCTTCATCAGTTAATTCTTTTTGATTTATAAAATTATCTAATAAATTCATATATACTTCAATATCAAATATACAACTACACATAAGTATACTCCCCCCCTTAAAATTATTTTATTAGTCAAAAAAAATGGTGATTCCTTAGGGATTCGAACCCTAGACCCACAGATTAAGAGTCTGTTGCTCTACCAGCTGAGCTAAGGAACCACAACACATTTATAATTATAACACATAATAAAAAGAATGTGAATACATTTTTTTAAATTTTCCTACGATGTAAAGATACAGTAGATATTTTTTTTCGATCTTCTTCTATTTCTTCAAATGCTTCCTTTAAAATAATATATGATTTGCTATGATTAGAATTATTAGAGTTATCATCACTTTTTAATATCTCATGATACATTTTATCAACAAGACTAGAATCAAGTAAAATTAAAGCTGATTTCAAAGTTAACTTAGATATTAAGGCTTTCATATTTTCAATATAAGAGTCTAAATCTTTATTAGATAAAGATGCAATTACACTTGATTGACTAAGAATAAATAAAGATAAATATTCCATTTTATATGTATTTAAAAATCTTTCATCAAATTCTAGGTAATCGGATATTAATTTATGAGATAAATAAACATTATTTGGAATATCAAGATCATCATCTAAACACTTTGTTTCAAGTCTGTTATCCAAAAATATTCTTATATATTTAGTTTTTATTAAATCATTTTTATATTCTATATATTTTGGATCATTAATGTAATCATTTGAAAGCAATAATGTTATGCTTTCTAAATCATCTGATATAGATGATGTTAAATAAACTATTGGATCTTTATTATACTTATCAAGTATAATAATTAATCTATTAATAATTCTTGTATTGATAAAATCATTCATATTTTCTGTTTCTTTAATATTATTAATGTATTCAATAAGATTTTTAAGTCTATCTCTTCCTAAAATTTCCATATTATAAATGCTATTTTCAATAGAAACTAATTTTCTTAATTTTGAAACATTACTTTTATATTCAATATTATCTATGTTTTTACCATCTATTTCTAAATTAGCAAGTTGTTCATAAATATAAAATATTTCTTTACCAATATTAGTAGCTTTATTAATAAACTTTTTATCTTCACTAGTTAATTCATATTTCATAATTTCCCTCTTTTTTGTACCTTATTATATTATTAAAAAAGTTATTTGTAAAGAAAAAATCTATCAAAATAGATAGATCTTATTTTATCTTTAGCGACCTCCTCCGCCTCCTCCGCCGAAGGAACCGCCACCTCCTCCACCAACAGAGAATCCTCCACCACCTGAAGAGTAACTTTGAGCTGCACTTCTTGCAGATGATGCGGATGCTACTGCATGATGTGAAATTGAATTCAAAATAATAATGTCAGATAAATCAAAATTGTAATTTTCGGTATATTCATAAATTTCTTTTGGATAAAGATTCTTAAATTGTTCAGCAACTTTATCCGCTATACCAAAGATTTGTGCAAACATTAAATATTCTTTCCATAACATAACTTCAATTGCTTGTTTTTCTTTAATCCTAGAAAATTCAGTTAAATATTTTTTTAATCCTGCCAAATTAATAGCTTCAGGTTTTAATGAATCTTTTATTATATATTTACTACCTTTTTTATATACAAATCCTTCGCTTTCGTATAAACCTCTGCCATAACTTTCACACGATTTAAACCAATTAAATAATTTGTTATAATTATTTTGACTCCATCTTTCTAATTCTTTATTTTCAAGAACATAATCTTTACTTGCTTTAACTAAAATATCATACATTTCTTTTTCAATTACATTATCAAACTCTAAGTTAGGTTGTAAAATAATACATTGTTCTTCTTTACTACCAAATAGACTTTTATTTTCACGTTTTTCAATTTTAATTTTACCTTCGAATAACCATTTAAGTAGTAGACTCCCTAAAAAATCAGTTTCATTTTTATTTATGCTATATGCTTGAGATAAAAAATATGCTCTAAAGATATCTTTTTTACAAGGTATATCTCTATAATTGTGAATATTTTTATAATCTATTTTTTTACCTAATGATTCAAACCTATATCTACTAAAACCATTAGTAGCCTTTGCTACAATAAATATTAATAAAAATGGAAAAAATATTGTAAAAAATATTGGAATAATAATATCAAAGATACTATTGTTATCATAGTTATAAGAAAATGTTCCTTCTTCAGCCATATTTAATACTTCTTCAAAATTATTAAACTTATCATAAGTATTAGAACTTGTTATATTAAAAGTAGAAAGTGGAAATTTAATAAGTACAACTGCATAATCACCGTTTGATAAATTGGTGTTTTCTTCGTTTGACATATAAACTTTTCCATCTTTTACATAAGCATATCCTTTATAACCAAATCCCCATACATCGAGTGTATCAGGAAAGTAATAAAAACCATCTAAAACAAGAGAAAAGTTTTTAGGCACATTACTCATACCTTCATTTATTACTTGCCAATAAACGACATCAGAATCTTCTGTTTTAAATACAAAATTTGACACATCATACATTATTTTAAAAGTATGATGTCCCATACTACCTTTACCCCAACATAGTTCAATACCTGAACTTGTATAATTTATACCATTTTTATATGCTTTATAGCTTAAACTTTCATCAACATCCCAATCATCAATAAAAGTAAATAAAATACCATTTTCATAGACTTTAAAATTTGATATTTCCATATTACCTAAATTATATTCTGCTTTATAAAACTCAGTCCCAATATTAGCAAATACATCCCATACCTCTTCAATATGAGCATTGCCTGAATTATCTAAAGTAATAGAAACATCAATTCTATTTATAACATCATCTTTAGCACAAACTAAGCCTATATTTATAAAAAACGTAAACAATAAAAATAAAATATATTTGAGTTTTTTCATATGTCCCTCTTTCTAAAAAAACTTACACAAATGTAAGTTTTAAAATTTAACTTGTGGTGCTTTTTTATCTTCTTCAGCTACTTCAAAGAAAATTCCTTTTTCAAATTTAGAAATTTTAGCAACTATGTTAGAAGGTATCATTTCAACTTTATTATTATAAGTTAAAACTGCATCATTATAAAATTGTCTTGCATAAGAAATCTTATCTTCAGTTTCTTTTAAATCATTTTGTAAACTAATAAAATTTTGATTAGCTTTTAAATCAGGATAACTTTCAGATAAAGCAAATAACTTTGATAAAGCTTGAGTAATTTCTCCAGATGCTTTCATAGCTTCTTCTGGTGTTGTAGCACTTACATAAGTGTTTCTTGCTTTAATTACTTCTTCTAAAGTTTCACTTTCATGTTTAGCATAACCTTTTACAGTTTCAACTAAATTAGGTATAAGATCACTTCTTCTTTTTAGTTGAACATCAATTTGACTCCATTCATTATCCTTCTTATTTCTTAAACTAATTAAATTATTATATGTTGAAAAATACCAAATAACAACAAGTACAACTACTGCAATTATAATTCCTATTATCATAAACTTCCTCCTTATAAAATAAGTATACAAAAAATAAATAAAAATTACAATATAATAAATAAAAATTATAAAAATTCACATAATATATTTAGGTGATAAAATTGGAAATAGATATAAGAAAAAATATAATAAATAATTTAAAAAATGAAGATGTAAATGGTATTATAAGTATTATAGATGAATCAATAACTAGTAAAGATGAACTAGTACTTCCAGGACTTGGTGTTATATTAGAAATTCTATGGAATGATTTAGATAGCAATTATAAAGAAACGCTTGCTAATACTTTAATAAAAAAAATCAATTAAGTTTCTTAATTAATTTTTTTAGCTTACTACTATATATCAAAAAATCTTTCCAACTTGAATTAAAATTCAAATTGGAAAGATATATACTTTATTATCTTATTTTTTTATTTTTTCCAGTATTTCAAAATCCTGTTTGAAATACTGGAAATACTCTACACATCTTCTCTTCTTCGTTATAGAAAACAAATGGAATAACAAACATGTTCCTAACTGGGATAATATTTATAGTGAACTAATTAAAGTCCATTATAATGACATTAAAAATTATTTATAATTGTATATAACAAACAAAGATATACTTTATATCTACATTGGATTTTTATATCTATTTTTCATGTAGACACAGTTAAGTTAATGAGACCTAGTTCCTTTAACTAATTGTTAATTTTAACAATTAGTTAATTATTAAAGAGGACCTGGAACTCCTATAGTTGGTACTACCGCCGGCGCCGTAGTTATAGTAGAAAACACCTGCGATTGAACCATGGTCGTAGTTACCACCACGACTAAACCAAGGGTTATTGCCATCCACAAAGGCCGCGTGATCACCAAACCAGGTTTTTGTTTCCGTAAGTGCATGTTGCATAGAACTTGTA
>JAQXMG010000066.1 GCA_029012525.1 bacterium | reverse complement strand
GTTTGTACTGATGTTATTTGGAGAGCTTTACTTGAAGCGGGATATTATCTTAAAGATATGATGGTTTATGATATAACAAAAGATCAAGAAAATAATACTTCTTATTATGATATAGATTATAGGGATGATAATATTGACTTTAGAAGAGTAGGAAATCAAGAAGTGTTTTTTAAAAAGTATACTGAAAGTCTTACTACTAATATTTATGATATAGAAGAGTTTATGCCTGGTGATGTAGTAGTATTTGATTATGGATCACATATTGCAATTATATCTGATAAAAGAAATGAAAATGGTATTCCCTATTTAATTCAAAATAGAGATCCATCGCAAGAAGAAAAAGAAGAAGACAGATTAGAAAAAACAGAAATGAGTGTGACAGGTCATTATAGATTTACTTTTAGTAATGATTTAAAAAGATTAATAGAAAAAATATCTTAGAAAGGATGATTATTATGTTTTATATATTTTTAATAGGTTTTATCTTTATAAGTATTGTTGGAACACTTCTTCATTTTACTTATGAACTTAGTAATCATAATAAGTATGTTGCTTTATTTAGTGCCGTAAATGAAAGTACTTGGGAACATATAAAAATAGCATTAACTCCTTATTTTGTTTGGTCTTTGGTAGATTTATATCTTTATGGCAACTTAAATAATTACTTTTTTGCTAAACTTGTTGGAGTTCTTTCTATAGTTATAATTATTCCTATTATTTTTTATACATATCAAATTTTTACTAAAAAACCAATTTTATTTATTGATATAATAACATTTTATGTTGCAATATTTTTAGGCCAATACTTTAGTTATTTGTCATTAAATATGAATGATGTTCCTCATTTTATAAATTATCTTTCAATTATTTTATTAACTATAATATTTGGAATATATATAACTGCTACTATTATGCCAATAAAGAATTTTCTATTTAAGGATCCACTAACTAATAAATATGGCATAAAAGGTCATGCTCATCATGAACATAAAAATTAGAAATATATAATTTTATTTGGAGGTAGAAATGGATAAAGAATTAAAAAAAGCATTAGAAATGGAAACAAAAAGACAGCAAGATAATATTGAACTTATTGCAAGTGAAAACTATGCATCAAAATATGTAAGAAGTCTTCAAGGAAGTATTTTAACTAATAAGTACGCTGAAGGTTATCCAAGTCATAGATATTATGGAGGATGTCAGTATATAGATATTTTTGAAGAAAAAGCAAGAGAATATGCTTGTGAATTATTTGAATGTAAATACGTTAATGTTCAACCACATTCTGGAAGTAGTGCCAATATGGCAGTATATAGATCATTGCTTGAAAAAGGTGATACTGTTATGGGTATGAATCTTTCTCATGGAGGACATTTAACACATGGTCATAGTCTTAGTTTTTCTGGACAAGATTATAATATTGTTTCCTATAACGTTAATAAAGAAACAGAAACAATTGATTATGATGAAGTAGAAAAATTAGCGAAAACTTATAAACCTAAAATGATTATCGCAGGTTATAGTGCTTATCCTAGAATTATTGATTTTAAAAGATTTAGAGAAATTTGTGATAAATGTGGAGCTTATTTAATGGTAGATATGGCTCATATTGCTGGACTTATTGCAGCTAAACTTCATCCAAGTCCATTTCCTTATGCAGATGTTGTTACAACAACAACACATAAAACACTTCGTGGACCTCGTGGTGGTATGATTTTAACTAACGATGAAGAACTTGCAAAAAAAATAGATAAAACAGTATTCCCTGGTATTCAAGGTGGTCCTTTGATGCATGTTGTTGGGGCAAAAGCACAATGTTTTTATGAAGCATTACAACCTGAATTTAGGGCTTATCAAGGACAAGTTATAAAAAACTGTAAAACAATGTGTGATGAATTTATAAATCTTGGTTGTAAAGTCGTATCAAATGGAACTGATAATCATTTAATGCTTTTAAATGTTAAAGAAAGTTTTGGTATAACTGGTAAAAAAGCAGAAAAAGTATTAGATAGTATTCATATAACAGTTAATAAAAATACTATTCCTTATGATAGTGAAAAACCATTTGTTACAAGTGGTATAAGACTTGGAAGTGCTGCCATGACAACTAGAGGATTTAAAGAAGAAGAATTTAAAAAACTTGCTAATATTATCTACAAAGCACTTAAAAATAGTGATAATGAAGAAGTATTAAAAGAACTTGATAAAGAAGTATTAGAATTAACTAAAAAGTTTCCAAGAGATAACATATAAAAAGGCCAACTTGGGTTGACTTTTTACTTTATTTTAAAAATAATTTCGATAAAGCAAGCATTTTTATTTATCAAATCAATAGGATATTTTTATAAAAAAAACCAAAAATTAAATAAATAAACAAAAAATGTTTGACAAAATCATATAATATGGTATAATCATACTTGTAAAAAAAGGAAAGAGATGTCT